>DATDCR010000160.1:0-2034 GCA_036524215.1 Burkholderiales bacterium | reverse complement strand
ACCGGCATGAAGGACGACGAGTTCATCAAGCGGCTGAACAATGGCTAGCCTGGTCGGCGCTTTCGCGGCGAGCCACGGGCCGCTCATCATCCGCGAGTGGGAGCACGTGCCGGCGGACCAGAAGGCGCGCATGAGCGCGGGATTCCGTGAATTGGGCAGGAGACTGCGGGCGGCTAGGCCGGACGTGCTGATCGTCGTATCGCCGGACCACTGGTCGAACTTCTTCCTCGACAACTATCCGGCGGTCTGCATCGGCGTCGGCGAGGCGAATGAAGGACCGCCCGAGCCCTGGATGAAGGCGTTTCCGCACAAGGAGATCGCCGGCCACGCGGCGCTCGGCATGCATCTCGCGCGCGAGGCGATGCGCGAGGGATTCGAGCCGACGGTGTCGCACCGCCTGAAGCTCGACCACGGCTGCTGCATCCCGCTGTGGAAGATGGAGCTCGAGCGGCTGCCGCGCATCGTGCCTTTGCTCGTCAACAGCATCGAGCCGCCGATGCCGGCGCTCGCGCGCTGTTACCAGTGGGGCGGGCTGCTCCGCCGGGCGATCCAGTCCTATCCCGAGAATCTCAGAGTGGCGATCCTCGGCACCGGCGGCCTGTCGCACTCGATCGGCGAGCCGACGATGGGCGCGATCCACGAGGACTTCGACCGCCAGACGATCCAGCTCTTCTCCTCGGGAGATCAGGGCCTCATTCCATTTCTGGAACGAGAGCTGTCGCAGCGCGGCAACGGCTCGGAGGAAGTGCGCAACTGGCTCGTCGCGCACGGCGCCGCGGGCGGCCGCGGCTTCGAGCTGGTCGACTACCTGCCCGTGCCCAAGGTGATCGTCGGCTGCGCTTTCGCTTGCTGGCGGATCTAAATAGGGACAGACCCTATTTTTCTCATCTAGGCCGGCACGCCGGACTGGATGCGCTCCAGCTCGGTCAGCGCTTCGTCGACCTGATCGAAAAATCCGGCAGGCACGTCGGAGCGCGCCGTGATGCACCGACGCAGGACCGCAGTGAACGATCCTTCGAATTCTTCACGCTCGCGCAGCCACGCCGTCACGCGCCGCTCGACTTCCTCGATTGCCACCTCGCCGAGGCCGGGACAGCAGGAGCAGCCGCCGCCGTGGCGCTCGGCGATCATCGCCCAGCGCCCGAGCAGGATGGCGGCTCTGACGGCGGTAATTAGTGCCCTGACCCCGAATTATTCTTTTGGCAGGTTGGCGAGCCTGGCCTGCTCGCCGTACGCCTTGAGCTCGGCGTGGAAGAACTTGGTGAACTCGGCCGGCGAGTCGGCGACGGGGAAGACACCGAGCTTCTGGAAGCGGTCGAGCACGGCCGGGTTCTCCTCGGCTTTCTTCACCTCGCGCCAGAGCTTGTCGACGATGTCGGCCGGCATGCCGGCCGGGCCGAAAAGCGCGAACCAGCCGCCGTCATGCCTGTATTGCGGCAGACCGGCCTCGGCGGTGGTCGGGATTTCCGGGAAGGCGGGATGGCGTTTCTCGCCGGTGAAGGCGAGCACGCGCACTTTGCCGCTCTTGTAGTGCGGCATCAGGGGAGCGGGCGACGCGAACATCGCCTGCACCTCGCCCTGCGCGAGCGCGGCTGTCGCCGGTCCGCCGCCCTTGTACGGGATGTGGGTCATCTTGACGCCGGTCAGGCTGTCGAACACTTCCATCGCCAGGTGCCACGTATTGCCGACGCCCGGCGTGCTGTAGGCGAGCTGCGTGCCGGGCTTCCTGGCGTAATCGAGGAACTCCTGCATGTTCTTCGCCGGAAAGGCGTTCGCCACTGCGAAGAGCAGGCCGCCGTTGCTCACCAGGTTGGTGATCGGCGTGAACGCGCTCGCCGTGTCGTACGGCATGGTCTTGTGCGCGTACGGGTTGATGACGATGCCCGACGAGTAGACGAGCAGCGTATAGCCGTCCGGCGCCGCCTTGGCCACCATGTTCGCGCCCACCATGCCGTTCGCGCCCGGCTGGTTCTCGATCACGAACGCCTGGCCGAGCTGCTGCTGCAGCTGGCCCATGACGACGCGCGCGATGAT
>DATDCR010000159.1:0-4753 GCA_036524215.1 Burkholderiales bacterium | reverse complement strand
GCGCAGCAGCGCCGGATCGAGCACGTCCGGCCGGTTGGTCGCGGCGATGACGATCACGCCCATCGTCGCCTCGAAGCCGTCCATCTCGACGAGCAGCTGGTTCAGCGTCTGCTCGCGCTCGTCGTTGCCGCCGCCCAGGCCCGCCCCGCGCTGGCGGCCGACCGCGTCGATCTCGTCGATGAACACGATGCACGGCGCGTGCTTCTTCGCCTGCTCGAACATGTCCCTCACGCGCGCCGCGCCGACGCCGACGAACATCTCGACGAAGTCCGAGCCGGAGATCGAGAAGAAGGGTACCTTCGCTTCGCCCGCGATGGCGCGCGCGAGGAGCGTCTTGCCGGTGCCCGGCGAGCCGACCATCAGCACGCCGCGCGGGATGCGGCCGCCGAGCTTCTGGAACTTGGAGGGATCGCGCAGGAAGTCGACCAGCTCCGCGACCTCCTCCTTCGCTTCCTCGCAGCCGGCGACATCGGCGAAGGTGACCGTGTTGGTCGATTCATCCAGCATGCGCGCGCGCGATTTGCCGAAGGAGAACGCGCCGCCGCGCCCGCCGCCCTGCATCTGGCGCATGAAGAAGATCCATACGCCGATCAGGAGCAGCATCGGGAACCACGAGACGAAAATGTTCATCAGCAGCGAAGGCTCTTCCTCGGGCTTCGCCTCGATCTTCACGCCGTACTTGAGCAGGTCGGAAACCAGCCAGATGTCGCCCGGCGAGTAGCTCGTCACCCGCTTGCCGTCCACGGTCTGCGCCTTGAGCTGGCGCCCCTCGATGGTGACCTTGGAAATCCGGCCGGACTTCACCTCCTCCAGGAACTGCGAGTACTCCATCGGCGCCTGCGCCGCCTGGCGGGTGTTGAACTGGTTGAACACGGTCATCAAAACCAGCCCGATGACGAGCCAGATGACCAGGTTCTTAAGCATATTGTTCAAAGACTTGCTCCTGTTTTCGGCGAGGACGGTAAAGGATTGATCTTACGCTTATTCCGAGCGATTACGTAGGTCTCTTTGGACTCGCCGCGCGACGCTTGCGGCTTGCGCACGTTCACTTTCGCGAAGTCATGTTTCAAACGTTGCAGCACTTCGTCGAAGCGTTCGCCCTGGAAGGCTTTCAGAACGAATACGCCATCGCTTTTCAAGGCCCTCTGGCAGAAATCGAGCGCCGAGAACGTCAATTCCGCCGCGCGCGCCTGATCGACGTTTGGTATGCCCGACAGATTCGGCAACACATCGGAAAGAATGACATCGGCTTCCCGGCCTTCCAGCGCCTCGATGAGCTTTGCTTCGCGGAAATCGCCTTTGAGCACGGTCACGCCTGAGATGGGGGCAACGTCGAGAAGATCAACAGCAATCACCTTGCCGCTCGGCCCGACCTTCGCCGCCGCCACTTGCGACCAGCTGCCGGGCGCCGCGCCCAGATCAACCACCACCGCGCCCGGGCGGAAGAGTCGCTCCCGCTCCGCCAGCTCGAGCAGCTTGTAGGCCGCGCGGGAGCGGTAGCCCTGCTCCTTCGCTCGTCTTACGTACGAATCAGTGACGTGCCTGCGCAGCCACTGCTTGTTCGACTTCGCCATAGTGGCGGGGAGGATACCCCGCCGGCGCGTATCACATCCCTGCGCTCAATCGCGCAGGAACCAGACGTTGGCGACCGCCAGGACAAGCACGGCGGCGCAAGTGAGGAGGATGACGTCCATATGACGGAAGTATGACGACAAGCCGTTGGGCCCAAGGTAGAAAGTTGTGTGGAAATGTATCGGCCGGTTCAGCCACCCGGCGGGTTATACGGGTAAGGGCTCGCGTTGGCTCCCGGAAAGCCGTAAGCCGGGTACGCCGTTGCGCCGCGCGCGGCGTTCGACTGGTCGCTCCCGTCGCGCAGGGACGCGCAGCCGGCAAGAAGCGCGAAAGCTGTTGCCAGGATGATCAGTTTCATGACGACTCCTGTTGTGACGCGGCGGAACAAGTGTGTCGAAGGCGTGTGCGCGCGTCGCCGCCATCTGTCACTACCGCATTGGGTAATCCTTCACAGAACGCCGCGCGGCGCTAGACCAGGACCTCGAGCAACCGCCGCGTGTTCGCACGCTGCGACTTGAGCGCAAAGTCGAAAAGCCCCAGCCGCTGGGCGAACACTTCGCCCAAGAACGTGCCCGCATCCGGACGCGGCAGCTTGAGCCACGCATCGGCCTCGCCGCATTCGGTCACGATCCGCATCTCCTGCTTGCGCGCGAGATGCATCATGGCGGTGTTTTCCTTCAGGCAATGCATGAAGAGCTCGCCCACGGCCCAATTGCGTGCATGCATCACCGCGCGCGCAAGAAGCGCCGCGCCAAGGCCCCGATTGCGTTGCCCCGGAAGCACCGAAACACCGAGCTCGGCATACTCACGTGCACGCGCCAGATGCGCGGCGGCGAGCAATTCGAGCTCGTCGTTGAAGACGCCGAACACGGCGTCGGTCTCGAAATTGATCCCCGCGACATAGCGCTGGACAGCGACGTCGGCCATCGGGCTGCCGAAGCGAAGCCGGCGGTCCTCGCCTTCGAGCGCGAGCAGATGCCGCTCGAGCGCCGGCCTATCCGCCTCGACGAGCTCGCGCACCGGCCAGACGGTGCTCAATGTGTCGTCTCCACCCGCGCGGGATTTACCGTGAAGAGCGAGCGCAAGCCGCTCTTCAGCGCCGCGGCGGCAAGCCCGAACAGTCGCGCGAGCTCGCGCGAGCGGGCACGGCGCGCCTCGAGCTCGAGCGCGCGGATCTCTTCGATGCTCGGATTGCGGAAGTTCGTCATGGTGGCTCCTAGGTTGTGCGACATGTGCGCAACCAGATTCCGCCCATGGGCGCTCTATGACAAACGATCGTTATTCACGCGTGCCATGAGGAAAACTCATGGAACTGCCTCTTTTGCGCGCCAGCAGCGTCGTCTCGCGCACCGTTGGGGTGCGCAGATGCGGGCGCAGCGGATGGCGCAACGTGCGGCGCGCGAGCAGCGTACGAACCTTGTCGTCGGAGTATTCGGATTCGGCGAGGCGGCGTACCTGCCCGCCTTCCACGGCCGCGATGGGCAATCCGTCGCGATAGAGGATGCGGTTGCGATGGATGGCCGGCACGCGATCCTCGGGGGTCAGGATGCCGACCAGGTTCAGCGGATCGACGGCGCTCAAGACGACGAGCTCCTCGATCCTTTCCGTCTTGCGCACGGCGCGCAGGCGGCCCACCGCGTCGGAGGCCGCGAATTGCTCGCCGCCGAAGCCGGCGACGAAGCGGCCGCCGCGGATCTCGCCGCGCGCCTCGAGCCTGCGATAGATCCGCACGAGATCGCGCCACGGCGGCAGATGCGACTCGCGCTGCAGCAGGGAGCGAAAGACGACGCCATAGCGCTTGAGGAGCGTGCGCGCGACGACTTCGACGTCGTCGGCCTTTTCCGCATGCAGCAGCGACCAGCGTCCGGCGGTTTCTACCAGGTCTCTGCGCTTTTCGGGCGGCGCCAGCAACGCGCGCAAGCCGGCGAAGCTGTCCGCCGTCGCCACGCCCGCGCCGGCCAGCTCGGCGAGGCCGCGCTCGACGAAGGCCGGCAGCAGACCGGTCGCCTTGACGAGCTCGTGGAAGAAAGACGCGCCTCGTTTCTGCAGGGCTTCCCTGATGAGCGAAGCTTCGGACGAAAACGGCGCGCCCGGCTCGGCTTCGGACTTCCAGACGTTGGCGTGCTCGCGCAAGAGGAGCGCGATCGGCGAGGTGCGCAGCGGCGCCCTGGTGCCGGGCGTAAGCCGTCCCCACGCCACGCGTCCGCTCAGGCACAGCTGGTCGATCAGCTCCGGCCCGTAGTCCGCCACGCGCGCCGGCAGCACGTCGTACTCCCAGCCGGCCGCCGCCAGCTCGAAGCCTTCGAGCTGCTCGACCACCGCGGCCAATCCTTCAGCGCCGCGCACTTCATCTTCCGCCGCCACGTGCTGCCAATGCAGCAGGAAGCGCATGAACTCGGCCGCGCTGACCGGCTCGATCTCTGCTCTCAGCCGGTTCAATGTGTAGCGGTGAATGCGCGCCAACAGCCGGCGGTCGCACCATTCCAATTCGGAAATCGAGGGCGTGAACCGGCCGCGCAGCACGCGTCCCTGGGTTTCCAGCGCCTGCAACGCCACGCCGGCATCCGGCAAGTCCATGGCGCGCTCCGTCACCGGCCCGAGGACCTCCAGGCGGCTGGCGATGATCTCGAGCGGATCGTCGTCGGCGCGCTCGAGCGCGAACCAGGCATCGCCTTTCTTCACCACGCGCTCACCGAGCTGCGCCAGCAATCCCGCCCAACTCGGTGCCAGTTCCTGTTGCTTGATATAGCCGGCCACCATCAGCGCGTCGTACATCTCGTCCGGCGTGTTCGCGACCGGCCACGCCTCCTCGCGCACGCGCTCGATCGCGGCCGGGTCGAGGGCGCCGAGGTCGTCGGCATTGCGCAGCTCGGTGGCGCGGCGCGTATAAACGGCACGCGTGCGACGCTCCTCGAGCGGGGCATCGTCGAGGAAGGTGTAGACGGCGGAGTTGAGGAGCTCGTGGCTGAGCACCGAGGGCTCTGGCGTATCGCGCGCGACAGTGCGAATTTCGCCTGCCCAGAGCTTGCTCAGCACGGCTTCGAGGCCCTGCAGGTCGACGGCTTCTTCCAGCGCGTCCCGCAGCGCCTGGTTGACGAGCGGATGGTCCGGAATGTCGCGCGCGCCGGGCAGGTTGTCCTGGCAGGCGACCGCATCCGGGAACACCGCCTGCAGCAGATCT
>DATDCR010000158.1:0-1918 GCA_036524215.1 Burkholderiales bacterium | reverse complement strand
TCCCTCCGCGACGCAATTCGGGGTCAGGGCACTATCTCGGTCGGCCCGGGTTTCCGCCTCCTCGACACCTGGCGCTCCGATGCCCTTTCCATCGGGAGTTTTCCTTCGGAAGCGAGCCTCGCGCTCCTGCAGTACACCGGCGGCACGACCGGTCGCGCGAAGGGCGTGAACCTCACGCACGGCGCGATCGCCATGAATGTCTGGCAGCGCGAAGCGCTGCTGCCGACGGGGGAGGGCGAGCGCATCCTCTGCATGATGCCGGTGTCGCATTCCTACGGCATGGCGATGGGCCTCTTTCTCGCGCCGAACTGCCGCGGCACGCTGGTCCTCCTCCCCAGGTTCATCCCCGACGCGGTGCTCGAGACGGTGGAGCGCGAGCGCATCACCATCTTTCCCGGCAGCCCGACGGTCTTCGTCGGCTTGCTCGCGCACCCGCGCTTCGCCGCGACCAACTGGAAGAGCGTGCACACCTGCTACTCGGGCGCCTCGGCGCTCGCCGAGGAGACGCTCCGGCGCTGGCGCGACGCGGTCGGCGCGCCGGTGTACGAAGGCTACGGCCAGACCGAAGCCGGGCCGGTGCTGTCGTTCAACCCGGTGCAAGGACCGGTGAAGGTCGGCTCGGTCGGCGTCCCCGTACCGCACACCGAGATCCAGATCGTCGATGTCGAGACCGGCACGCGAGTGCTGCCGACAGGCGAGCGCGGCGAGATCCGCGCCAGCGGGCCGCAGATCATGCAGGGCTACCGCAACCTGCCGGAGGAGACCGCGCAGACCCTGCGCGACGGCTGGCTCTATACCGGCGACATCGGTGAGTTCGACGGCGACGGCTACCTTTTCATCCGCGACCGCAAGAAGGACATGCTGATCGTCGGCGGCTACAACGTCTACCCGCGCGAGCTCGAGGAAGTGCTGGTGATGCATCCCGCGGTGCTCGAAGCCGCGGTGGTCGGCGTGAAGGACGAGTACAAAGGCGAGCTGCCGATCGCTTACGTGGTGCTTCAACCCGGAAAACCCGCCGATGGCGACGCCTTGCTCGAGCACTGCAAGGCGAACCTCGCTCGCTACAAGCTGCCCTCCCGCATCCGCATCGTGGACGCGCTGCCGAAGACCTCGGTGGCGAAGATCGACAAGAACGCATTGCGCCAACGAGCCGCACAGGAGACACGATGACCCGACCATCCTTCCGCAGCCTGCTCGATGCCGACGGCCCGCTGATCCTGCCCGGCGCGCACGACGCGCTCGCCGCGCGGCTCATCCAGCGCGCCGGCTTCAAGGGCTACTTCATCGGCGGCTTCGGCGCCGTCGGCGCGCGCTTCGGCGTGCCCGATGTCGGCCTGAAGAGCCTGGGCGACATCTCGCTCGCCGTGCGCGACATCTGCGCGGCCTGCGACCTGCCGGTGCTCGTCGATGCCGACGACGGCTACGGCGACGTGAAGAACGTGGTGCAGACGGTGCACACCTACGAGCGGATGGGCGTGGGCGCGCTCTTCCTGGAGGACCAGCGCTGGCCCAAGCGCTGCGGGCACCTGGAAGGCAAGAAGGTGGTGCCGGTCGAGGAGCACGAGGCGAAGATCCGCGCCGCCGCCGGCGAGCGCATGAACCGCGACACCTTCCTCATCGCCCGCACCGACGCGCGCGCCGTCACCGGCCTCGACGACGCCATGCACCGCGCCGAGCGCTACCTGCGCGCAGGCGCCGACTGCATCTTCATCGAGGCGCTGCGCACGATCGAGGAGATCGAGCGCGTCGGCAAAGCCTTCGACCTCCAGGTCGCCAATCCGCTCGCCGGCGGCGTCTCGCCGATCCTGCGCCCCGAGGAATACTTCAAGCTCGGCTTCAAGATCCTTCCTTACGGCATCGACCTGATCCTCCGCGTCACCCGCGCCATGCAGGACGCCCTCGAGGACATGCGCTCCGG
>DATDCR010000157.1:0-9963 GCA_036524215.1 Burkholderiales bacterium | reverse complement strand
CGTCGCATCGCCCTGCACGAAGCGCACCTTGTCGGCAAGGCCGACCCACTGCGCCATGGCGGTGGCCGCCTCGCAGTAGGCCAGCGTCAGGTCGACGCCGGTCACCCTGGAGCCGTACACCTCGGCAAGCGTGCGCGCGGGCCCGCCGAGGCCGCTGCCGATGTCGAGCACCTGGCAGCCGGGCCTGAGCTCCATGCGCTCGGCAAGCTCGAGCGTCGCCCTGCGGCCGCGTATGTGGAACTCGCTCACTGCCGCGAGGTCTTCGTTGGTGAGCCGCGTGAGGTCCTTGCCGGCGGCGACGAGCGCGTCGCGCACCCGCGCGACCACGCTGCCCGCGGCGGCGTAATGGGTCTCGACCTGCGCATTCATGGGACTAATATTGGCACATGGTACGCAGGAAGCGAAAGTCTGCGACTTCGGCTGGAAGGCGGCGCCATTCGAGCTCATCGGGGACGCAATGCTCGCCGTCGCGCGCGCCGGACGCGGGCCGCGCGAGCAGGTGCCCTCGATCGGCTGCGCCATCATGGCGCGGCTAGGATTTCGCTGGCTTCGATAGCTGCGCCGCGCTCTTCAGCACCGCCTCGACGCCGTATTTCTTGACCAGCGCTTCGAGCCCGATCTCCACCTCGCCGCGCGCAGGCTGCTCCTTCGCATCGCGCTCTACCTCGTACTCGACGTACGTGAGCGCGTCGTCCCCGCACACCTGCACGCACATCGGCTCCGCGAGCGGCGGCACGGTCTCGCACATGTCGCACTTGAGCGGCAGGCCGGAATCGGGCTCGACGAAGTAGTCGCGCGACGGGCACGAGGCGCCGCAGAAGCTGCACTCGCTGTATTGCTTGCCGGCGATGGTGTAGATGTGGCGGCCGTTGCACTCCGAGGGCGTGTAGTCGCCGGCGCGGATCGGCACGTACTCGTCGTTGATCTCGTCGGCCACCACGCGGATGCGCGCCTTCGACGGGTTGATGCTGCTGTAGCGCGGAATGGCATGGAACGCCGAGCAGGCCATCTCGCAGGCCCGGCAGCCGGTGCACTTGTCGATATCGACGAGGATTTCCTTGATTGTCTTCGTAGCGAGGGAGGCGTTCACGCGGCGACCTCCTCTTCGCTTTTCTTCAGGATTCCCCTTTGCTCGAGGTCGTCCGCCACGTAGCCGAGGTCCAGGCTCTCCAGCTTCTCGCGCGTCGGCACGCCGTCCATGGTCCATCCCTTGAACGCGTAGTACTTGCTGAGCAGGCCCTGCTCGTACTCCTCGTTGCGGATCGCCCAGTGGTCCTCGGGCGGGCGATCGTGCCGGCGGCGCAGGCCGCGCCGGTTGTTGATCGCGCGCACCAGCGCGCGGATGCGCTGCGCCGTCTTCCACAGCTTGTCCTTGCTCATGTCGAAGCCGGTGGCGAGCGAGACGAGCTGCGGCAGGTTGTTCATGTGGTACGCCACGTCGCCGCCGAACTGCCCGCGGAAGGAGGAGACGAAGCCGCAGATGCCGGTCGAGTCGTCGAGGTAGTGCATCGCCTCGTTCCATTCGACGATATCGCAGGTCGCTTCCGGCGTCAGGCTGTCGCGCTTCTCCCAGTTGAGGAAGTAGTTCTTGAACTTCTCGTCGGGCACCGCGGCCCATTTGTCGACGAACGCCCGGCGCTGCTCCGGGGTCGGCAGCGGGTCCTGCGGGAACGAGCCCTCGATCTGCGTGATGCTCATCTTCTCGCCGGTGGCGATCATCAGGAAGAAGGCGGGGTTGAGCTTGCCGAGCTTGATCGGCAGCTGCTCGAATTTCTTCACCGTGTTGTGGTCGTACTTCTCCGCGCCGTTGCCGATGCGCTGCGCGGCGCGCGACACGCCGTCGGCCAGGATGTCGCCGATGCCTTCGCGGCGCACGGTCTTGTCGAGCAGGTAGAAGAAGCGACCCTTGGTGTCGGCCGGCATGCCCGGGAAGTCGCTGTCCTTGAGGATGCCGTCCTGCAGGAGCTCGAGCGCGAAGGCGATCACCTGCGGCATGGCGTACGAGTCGACGCCGTATTCCTGCGCCACGCCGAGGATCTCGTAGGTGAAATCGAGCTCGAGGAACGCCGCCATGTGGTAGGTGTCCTTGCCGAAGCATTTGTAGCCGAAGCGCTTGCGGCCGGGCCAGCTGATGACGTTGCGGCACTTCTTCGGGCAGTTGTAGCAGCCGGTCTGCCGGTCCATGTTGTCGTGCTTCCACCGGGTCCAGCGCTCCTGCAGCTCCTTGCTCCAGTAGTTCTTGATGCGCTTGCGCGCGTTGCCCCACGAGAAGTGGTTGTGATGGAAGCTGTCGTCCTCGTCGTCCGCCATCCAGTCGCCGCAGCCGTCGCTGGTGGCGATCTTGCGGTTGAGCTCGAGCGACAGGTTGAAGAGCTCGGCCGGCCTGGCGATGTTCACGTCCTTCGTGCCGCGCACCGCGATCGCCTTCAGGCGCTTGTCGCCCATGACGACGCCGACGCCACGCGCGGCGCTGGCGTGGTTGTGGTCGATGGTCGCCATGTAGCAGCGGTTCTCGCCGGCGAGGCCGATCGCCGCCACCTGCACCTTCTGGTCCTTCAGCTCCTTCTTGAGGCAGTCGCCGGTCTCGGTCGTGCCTTTGCCGCGCAGGTGCCTCGCGTCGCGGATCTCGACCTTGTCATTGTTGATATAGAGGTAGACCAGGTCCTTCGCCTTGCCGCGGATGACGATGCGGTCGTAGCCCGCGTGCTTGAGCTCCGGGCCGAAGAAGCCGCCGAAGAGCGAATGCGACATGAGGTTCGTCTGCGGCGAAAAGCAGTTCACGCAGGTGCGGTTGGCCGAAGGCACCGGCGTGGCGTGCAGGAGGCCGGTGCTGAAGATGAGCAGGTTATCCGGCGAGAACGGGTCGGTGTCGGGCGGCACGCGGTCCCACAGGTACTTCGCCGCCGTGCCCTGGCCGCCGAGGTACATCTCGGCGAGCTTGCGGTCGGTCGCCACCTTCTCGATGCTGCCGCGGGAAAGGTCGATCTCCAGGTCGAATCCGGTCTCTGCGTATCTCATAGGGTCATCGATCTCATCAGGACGTAGGCCGCCTGCAGCGCCGAAGTGGGGCAAAGCGGGAAGCATTCCTTGCAGGTCCAGCATTCCTTCGCGGCGATCTCGGGCACGAAGCTGATCTCGCGCGTCGGGCCGCGGCTGACGAAGCCCACCGCGTTCTTCTTCTTCACCTCGTCGCAATAGCGCACGCACAGGCCGCACAGGATGCAGAACGAGGGCTCCGGCGGAAAGCGATCCTTGTCCGCCTGGTACTCGCGCCCCAGCGCCTGCAGCACCTCGGACTCGGGCGCATGCGCGAGCAGCTGCTCGACGAGCGTCTTGCGGATCCGGTCCAACTGTTTGGATTTTGTACGAATGATCAGGTCGGGTTGCACTGGATGCGTGCATGCCGCGACCAGGCTCGCGCGGCCGCCGGCTTCCATCTCCACCGTGCAGAGCCGGCAGCCGCCGAAAGGCTCGAGCTTCTCGTGGTGGCACACCGTCGGAATCGAGATCCCGGCCTTGCGCGCCGCGTCGAGCACCGTCGTGCCTTCGTTCGCTATGACCTTCTTCCCGTCGATGTGCAGCACGATCTCGGTCATCCGCGCACCTCTGCCGCCCCCCTGTTAAGGGGGGAGCGAGTGGAACGAGCGGGGGGTTCGCTTTTGCGGAAAGCAAAACCCCCCGTTCGCCTTCGGCTCACGCCCCCCTTAACAGGGGGGCAAATCAGGGGCTCTCTCATGCCGGCACGGGCTCCCCGGAGTATCGCTTCACCGCGCCGAACTTCGGCGGGCAGATGTCGTAGCAGGTGCCGCACTGGTTGCACTTCGCCTGGTCGATGACGTGCAGCTGCTTGCGGCTGCCGGTGATCGCCTCGGAGGTGCAGTTCTTCAGGCAGAGCAGGCAGCCTTCGCAGGCTTCGGGCTCGATGTAGTAGCGGGTGAGCGCCTTGCAGCCGTACGCGGGGCAGCGCTTGTCGCGGATGTGCGCCTCGTACTCGTCGCGGAAGTAGCGGATGGTGGAGAGCACCGGGTTCGGCGCGCTGCGGCCCAGTGCGCAGAGCGATGCATTTCTCGTTGTGAAAGCGAGATCCTCGAGGAGCTCGATGTCGCCGGCCTTCCCGCGTCCTTCCGTGATGTCGGTGAGGATGCGGTGCATCTGCTTCACGCCTTCGCGGCACGCCGAGCATTTGCCGCAGGACTCGTCGGCGAGGAAGTTGAGGAAGTAGCGGGCGACGTCCACCATGCAGGTGTCTTCGTCCATCACGATCATGCCGCCCGAGCCCATGATCGCGCCGGCCTTGAGGAGCTCGTCGAAGTCCACCGGGATGTCGAGGTGCTCTTCCGGGATGCAGCCGCCGGCCGGGCCGCCGGTCTGCACCGCCTTGAACTTCTTCCCCTTCGGAATGCCGTCGCCGATCTTGTAGACGATGTCGCGCAGCGTCACGCCCATCGGCACTTCGACCAGGCCGGTGTTCTTGATCTTGCCGACGAGCGAGAAGATCTTCGTGCCTTTGCTCTTCGCGGTGCCGAACTGCGTGAACCAATCGGCGCCGTGATTGATGATGAGCGGCACGTTGGCCCAGGTCTCGACGTTGTTGATGTTGGTCGGCTTGCCCCACAGGCCGCGGATCGCGGGGTAGGGCGGCCGCGGCTTCGGCTCGCCGGGCTTGCCTTCGAGCGAGAGCAGCAATGCCGTCTCCTCGCCGCAGACGAAAGCGCCGGCCCCGCGGTGCACCTTCACGTCGAAATCGAATCGCGAGCCGAGGATGTTCGTGCCCAGCAGGCCGTGCTCGCGCGCCGCGCGGATCGCGATGCCGATGTTCTCCAGCGCGAGCGGATATTCCTGCCGCACGTAGACGTAGCCGTGGCTCGCGCCGATGGCGTAGGCGCCGATCATCAAGCCTTCGAGGATCGAGTGCGGATTGCCCTCCAGCACGGCGCGGTCCATGAAAGCGCCGGGGTCGCCTTCGTCCGCGTTGACGATCACGTACTTGGGCGACCCCGGTGCGTTTCGCGCCGCTTCCCACTTGATCCCCGTCGGAAAGCCGGCGCCCCCCCTTCCCCTGAGCTGCGACTTCTTCACTTCCTCGACCACCTGCTCGGGCTTCATCTGCGTCAGCGCCTTGGCGAGCGCCGCATAGCCGCCGAGGGCGAGGTAGTCCTCGATCGACTTCGGATCGATCCTGCGGTTGTTGCCGATGATGTTGCGTTCCTGGTGCCGGTAGAACGGGATCTCGGCTTCCTTGCGGACATCCTTCGCATACAGGAGGCGGTCCAGGACTTTCTGCTGCTGGATGGTTTTCGTGACGATCTCGGCCACGTCTTTCGTCTGCACCTGCAGGTAGCAGGTCTCTTCGGGCTCGATGACCACGATCGGCCCGCGCTCGCAGAAGCCGGGGCAGCCGGTGGCCTTCACCTCCACCTGCAAGCCTTGCTTGTCGACCTCGCCATGGAAGGCCGAAATGACTTTCGCAGCTCCCGTCGCAAGGCAACCGGCACCGGCGCACACGGAAACGCGCGCCTGCGCCGGGTCGCGGCGGGAAACGATCTCGCGCCGGAGCTGCTCGAGCTCGTGAGGCGAGCTAATCATATTTTTTCAGCAGCTCCGCCGCCTTCGACGGCGCCAGCTTGCCGAGCTGCTCGTGGTCGACCTCGATCACCGGCCCGAGCGCGCAGCAGCCCAGGCAGTTGACGGTGTCGAGGCTGAACTTCATGTCGCCATCGGTCTCGCCCGGCCGGATGCCGGTCAGGTTCTGCACCACGTCGAGCACGCGCGGCGCGCCGCGCACATGGCACGCGGTGCCCATGCAGACGTTGATCTCGTGGCGGCCTTTCGGCACCAGGCTGAAGGCCTTGTAGAACGTCGCCACGTGCTGAACGCGGCTGAGCGGGACGTTCAGCTTCGCGGCCACCTTCTCCAGCGCTTCCTTCGACAGCCAGTGCTCCTCCTTCTGGATGTCCAGCAGGATCTGGATCAGCTCGCTTTCTTCGTGGTCAGGGGAGCGCATAGCGTTTCTGTTGGTCGTCGAAGCGGACCAGCCGCTGCCGGGCCGAGTCCTTCAGGTGACGGGCCACCTCCGAGGTGTCCATGCCGAGCTCGTCTGCGATCTCACTCGTGGAAAGCGCCTTCTCGCCCAGCAGCACGACGATCTGGCTGATGGCGAGCTTGTCGGCGACCAGCTCGTCGAGCAGGCGGTTCACCTTCTCGCTGGCGAAGAAATCCTCGTACTCCGCCTTGCTGCCAAGCCGCACGCGCAGCTTCTCGCGCTCGACCAGCTTGATGTACGGCAGGATGCGTCGGATCGCCTCCAGCTTCGTCTTTGAAACGCTGGCCGGGCCGAGCTCCTTCAGCCTGGCGGTGAAGTCGCTCACCACCTCGGCATAGCGGATGCCCTGGGAAGCCGACACCCATTCGAGCCGCAGGCGCTCGGGGTTGACGCCGACGCGCTCGAGCAGCTTGCGGCCGAGGTGCATCATGCTCAGCGCGTCGTAGTTGCCCTCGGTGAGGTAATGGCATTCGCCGAGCCAGCAGCCGCCGACGAAGACGCCGTCGTTGCCGTTGGCAAAGGCACGCAGCACGAACTCGAGGTCGACCCGGCCGGAGCACATGACGCGGATCACCTTCATGCTGGGCGGATACTGGTAGCGCGACACGCCGGCGAGGTCCGCGCCGGCGTAGCTGCACCAGTTGCAGAGGAAGCCGAGGATGCGGGGCTTGAATTCAGGCTGCATCGATCTGGCAGAGAATCTCTTCGTTGGTGTAGTGGTTGAGGTAGATCGCGCCCGTCGGACACTTCGTGTTGCACAGGCCGTCGCCTTTGCAAAGCACCGGGTTGACGTTCGCTTTCTTGCCCGCCGCGGTCTCGACGAACGCGATCGCGTCGTAGCTGCAGGCCGAGATGCAGGCGGCGCACGCGACGCAGGCATTCTCCTCGACGCCGCACACGGCGCCGGTCGCGGTGACCGTGTCCTTCGACAGCAGGTTGACCACGCGGCCGGCCGCGCCATAGGCCTGGCTGATGGTCTCGGCGAGGTCCTTGGGATAGTGCGCGGTGCCGCAGAGGAAGATGCCGTCGGCGGCGAAGTCGACCGGGCGCAGCTTGACGTGCGCTTCCTGGAAGAAGCCGTCCGGGTTGAGCGGCACCTTGAAGAGCTTGGAGAGCGCCTCGCTCGTGGAGGAGGGCACCACCGCGGCGGCCAGCGCAATCAGGTCCGTATCCAAGGTTAGTTCCTGCTTAAGGATCGGATCCTTCACGGTGACGTGTAGCCGCTCGCCGAGGGCTTCGACGACCGGCTTGTCTTCCGGCGTATAGCGGATGAAGCGCACGCCCTTCGCCGCCGCCTCGCGGTAGTAATCCTCGCGGAAGCCGTACGTGCGCATGTCGCGGAAGAGGACCGTGATTTCCGCTTCGGGCTTCGCCGCTTTGAGATGGAGCGCGTTCTTGATCGCCTGGCTGCAGCACACGCGGCTGCAGTAGTTGCGCTCGGCACTGCGGCAGCCGACGCACTGGATCATCACCACGCTCTGCGCATCGATGGCTTTGCAGGCGATGCGTTCTTCCAGCTCCAGAAGCGTGAGCACGCGCTCGTCCTGCCCGTACAGATACTCGGTCGGCTTGTGCTCTTGCGCCCCGGTGGCGATGACGGCTGCGCCATGGCGGATCTCCTTGACCCGGCCTTGGCTGCGCACGCGCGTGGTGAAGTTGCCGACATAGCCGGCGACTTCCTCGACGGCCGCATCGGTGGAGACGTGGATCGACGGATGCCGGTAGACGCGCCCCACCAGGTCGGCGAGATAGGCCTGCACGTCGGCGCCTTCGAGCGTGAAGTGAAGGCGCCGCGCCATGCCGCCGAGATCCGCCTCCTTCTCGACGAGATGGACCTCGAATCCCTGCTCGGCCATGTTGAGCGCGCTCGTCATGCCGGCCACGCCGCCGCCGATCACCAGCACGCTCTTCTCGACCGGCAGCTGGATCTCCTCCAGCGGCTCGAGCAGCGCGCTGCGCGCCACCGACATGCGCACGATTTCCTTCGCCTTGCGCGTCGCCTCGTCCTTCTCCTTCGAGTGCACCCAGGAGCAATGCTCGCGGATGTTCGCCATGTCGAAGAAGTACTGGTTGATGCCGCCCTCGCGCACCGTGTCGCGGAAGAGCGGCTCGTGCGTGCGTGGCGTGCAGGCGGCGATCACGACGCGGTTCAAACCCTTGTCGCGGATCGTGTCGGCGATCTGCTGCGCGTTGTCGGTAGAGCAGGCGAACAGGCTCTCCTGCGCATGCACCACGTTCTTCAGCGTCGAGGCGAATTCGACCACCGAAGGCACGTTGACGACGCGGCCGATGTTCGCGCCGCAATGGCAGACGAAGACGCCGACCTTGGGCTCTTCCTTCGACACGTCGCGCTCGGGTGGATAGACGCGCTCGCGGCTCAGCTTGCCGCGCTGCAGGGCGAGGAGCTCGCCGGAGAGCGCGGCCGAAGCGCTCGCGCCGACCACGGATTCGGGAATGTCCGCCGGCCCCTGGAAGGCGCCGCTCACGAAGATGCCCTCGCGTGAGGTCCGCACGCGATTGAGCGGATTGGTCTTGCAGAAGCCGCGTTCGTCGAGCTCGATGCCGAACTTGGCGGCCAGATCCCTGGCGTCTTTCGGCGGCGTGAGGCCGACGGAAAGCACGACCAGCTCGAACTCCTCTTCCTTCACGCCTTTGCCTTCGGTCGCGTAGCGGATGGTGACGTTCTTGCTCGCCGGGTCTTCTTTTCCGACCGTGACGTAGCTGCGGATGAAGCGCACGCCGGGCAGGTTGGCGGCGCGCTGGTAATAGCGCTCGAAGTCCTTGCCGAAGGCGCGGATGTCGTTGTGGAAGACGGTCGCGTCGATGTCGGCGTAGTGGTCCTTGGTGAGGATCACCTGCTTCTGCGTATAGGCGCAGCACACGGCGGAGCAGTAGGTGTTGCCGCCGGGGTTGACTTGCCGCGAGCCGACGCACTGGATCCAGGCGATCTTCTGCGGATGCTTTCCGTCCGAAGGCCGTTTGACCTCGCCTTCGTAAGGCCCGGTGGCGGAGAGGATGCGCTCGAATTCCAGGCTGGTGACGACGTTCTTCATCGTCCCGTAGCCGTAGTCGCCGCGCTTCGCGGGGTCGAACACCTCGTAGCCCGGCGCGAGGACCACCGCGCCGACGTTGAGCTCGACCTTCTGCGGCTTCTGGTGAAGGTCGATGGCGTTGTGCTTGCACACGCCAACGCAGATCTGGCACTTCTCGTCCGTGAGGTAGAGGCAGGTCTCGGGGTCGATGTAGCTGACGAGCGGCACCGCCTGCGAGAAATGGATGTGCACCGCCTTCGTGAGCGACAGGCCCTGGTTGTACGGATCGGGCACCTGCACCGGGCAGTATTCGTAGCAGGTCGTGCAGCCGGTGCAGATGTCCTCCTTGACGTAGCGCGGCTTGCGATTCAGCGTGACCGTGAAGCTGCCGGCTTCGCCCTCGACGCGCACCACTTCGGTGTTGGTGAGGATCTCGATGTTCGGATGCCGGTCCGCCTCGATGAACTTCGGCGACTCGATGCACATCGAGCAGTCGTTGCTCGGGAAGGTCTTGTCGAGCTGCGACATCTTGCCGCCGATGGCGGGCGACTTGTCGACGAGGAAGACCCGGTAGCCGATCCCGGCGAGGTCGAGCGAGGCCTGGATGCCGCTGATGCCGCCCCCGACGACGAGGACGTCGCCCATCGTGTCGGCGGCGTTCACAGCGCCTCCGCCACGACCTCGGTGATGTCCTTCACCTCGAGGCCCTGGTCGAGGCTCGCGTCGGTGAAGTTGGTGATGCAGTAGGGGCACGCGGTGACCAGCACCTCGGCGCCGGTCTCGAGCGCCTGCTTCACGCGCAGGTCCGCGAAGCGCTCGCCCTTGGGCGTCTCCATCCAGATGCGCCCGCCGCCCCCGCCGCAACAGAAGCTGCTTTGCCTGTTTTCC
>DATDCR010000156.1:0-15632 GCA_036524215.1 Burkholderiales bacterium | reverse complement strand
CGTCGGGGCGCAATCCGGGCGCGATCACCTGTGTCGTCACAGCGATGGGGCGAGAATGCCGTGCAGGTGACGCACTTGCTCGATGAGTGCGCGCGCGTAGGCCGGCAGGGCCGGCGCCGCCTGGTAGGACTCCTGCTGGTGCCGAGCGCTTTCGCTTAGCCGCCGCTGCAGCAACGGGAGCCAGCTTTCCCACGGGCCAAGCTGCAGGCGCTGCGTAAGCCCCCGCAGTATCTCGCCCGTGTTCGCCGACAGGCGGTCGAAGTCAAGAAACGTCGCGCGCCCAGAATCGAAGGTGTCGGCCGCCCATTGCAGGGCATGGGCGTACTCCGACATCGCCTTGAAAAGGAGCCGGTCGAGATCTTCGGCTCGCCCTTCCCACAGCGCATACATCGCTGTCATGGCGCGCCACATCTTGCGGTTCGACTGCCAGGTATCGGCCGGGTCGCGCAGCACCCAGACGAAACGCGCCTGTGGCCATACGCGATGCAGTGCCTTCAGACGGAATACGTGATTGGGTGACTTGACCACCAGGTGCTCGGCCGCGTCCGGCATGCACCAGCCGAGGAATCTGCGCCAGTCCGCAAGCCATTGCGACTCGGGGAGCGCAAGCCAGGTGTGCTGTTCTAGCGCGGGCAGCAGTTCTTCCCAGCGCCGCGGATCGAGCCAAGCTCGGTAAATGCTCGGCGCGCCGCGGGCGAGCAGCGCGAACTCGTCTTCCTGTGGCGAGAGCGCGTCTACCAGTATCGAGTCCATCGGCCGCGCCACCGCCGCACCGGCGGCGGGCGGCGGAACGATGCGAAAGCCCGAAGGGTTCATGCACTGCCAGGTGCGCGGCGCCGCCATGCGCGGACCGGCCGCGAGCAGCTCGTGCAGCAGCGTAGTACCGCTGCGCCAGAATCCCATCACGAAGATCAGCTTGCGACCCGCCTCGCCGGCGAAATCCGTCGCGGGATAAAGCGTCTCCTGGCGTCGCCAGTTGGCATCGAACCAGTACGCCTTCCAACCGTAGGCCCAGAGCACTGCGCGTGGCGCGGGCCCGGTATCCGGCGCCGCGCGCAACCACGCGACCAGGGCTTTGCCCGCCGGCAGGAAGGAGGGTGCGCCGCGCTTCACTCGATGCGCCCGCCGTGGTGCGCGAGCTCCGCCTCGATTCGCCGGCGCATGCGCTCGGCGAGTTCCGCCTGGTCCGCGACCTGGTTCGCGGTCTCGTGCGGATCGGCAGCGAGGTCGTAGAGCTCGTCCTCGAGCGGCGGACTGTGGGGATAATTGATCTTGCCGAAGTAATGGACGTATTTCCAGCGTCCCTCCAACATCGCCACCGACCCGGTATCGAGCGGGCCGAGCCGCCTCGACTGCTGGAAGTTCATCGAGAACACCGCGCGTTCGACCGGCCGGCCGTGCAGCGCCGGCACGAGCGAAATGCCCTCGGTCGCCGGGCGGGGGGCGACCCCGGCAAGCTCGAGGATCGTCGGCAGCAGGTCTGCCTGCTCGCTCAGCTGCGTAAGGTCGCGGCGCGAGGTCTGCCCGGGAAGTTTGAGGAGCAGGGGTATGCGCACCAGCTCCTCGTGCAACGCGGGCCCCCCGTGGCGGCCATAGAACTTGGAGAAGCTCTCGCCATGGTCGGCGCTGATGATGATCAGCGAACGCTCGTAGAGACCGGTTTTCTTGAGCTCGTCGAGGAAAGCGCCGATATGGTAGTCGACATAGAGAATCGCCTCCTGGTACCGGAGCCGCCACAGGCCCGGAAAATCGAGGTGCTTACGCGCCTCGTAGCCCTCGGGCGGCTGCGTCGACGCCCGGTCGCGCGCTTCGGGTCCCGGGGCGAACGTGCCGACAAAGGGCGCCGGCGCGATGTACGGGTCGTGCGGCGGAAACAAGTGGACCCACAGAAAGAGCGGCCGCCCGGCGGGGGCGCGCGCGAGTATGCCGCGCGCCTCGGCAAACGCAAGCTCCGGGTCGAAGTGGCGGCCTGCGCAGAGCCCGAGCCAGTCGGCCGCGCGCACCACGAGCCAATTCATGTTCTTCCAGGCGAGCGAGCCGCGGATCGCGATTTGCGCCTCCGGCGGAAGGACCGACGCGGGGTCGCTCGCGGCGCACACGTTATTTTCGGAAACCGCTGAAAAATGCGCCGTAATTCCAAGGTTGCGCGGCGCCGCCCACGTGTTGGTGGAAACCGCGGCCGTGTAATAGCCGGCGGCTCGGAGCAGCGCCGGCAGCGACTTGGCCGCAGCGAGCGGCTTCGCTTCGAGGTGAACCGCGCGATGCGTCCAGGGCCGCGTTCCGTGCATGATGGAATTGACCGCCGGCGTGGTGACGTTGGAGTTGGCGTAGGTGCGCAAGAATACCGTTGCGCCCTGGGCGAACTCCGCCAGGCGCGGCGCCGTCGGATGCTCGTAGCCGTACATCGACAGATAGGGCGCCGACAGCGTGTCCACTGTAATGAGGAAAATTGGCGGCCTGTTGGCCGTCTGCTGCACGGCCGCGCCGGCTATGTGCTCTTCGCGCGAGAGCGCCACGAGCAGCGCCGCGCATCCCAGGGCGACGAGCGCCATGACGGTGGTGCCGGCGAGCATCACCGAGCGAAGGGACGCCAGCTGCTGCTCGCGTAGGCGGCGCGCAAGAACGGGTCCAGCTGCGAGGGCCAGGACGACTACGGCCGCCTGACGCGCCCATTGGTGGTCGAGCGAGTAGTCGTAGTACTGGCTCCATAGAAGGACGCTGTACAGGACCGCCAGGGCGCTCAGCGTGAGGCACAGCAAGAGCTGGAAGCGACGCGGCAGCCACGCCACAAGGGCACAGACAATGGCGGAGAGCAGCACTGCCAGGGCGGCGGAATAGAGGAATATCCGCGACGCCTGCTCCCAGGTGGCATAGACGGCGATGCCGGTCCCTGCCCAGATCATGTCCAGTGGCAGGAAAACGCCCGGGAAGGTGAGGAACAGCAGGGCGAGCGGGCCGGACCAAAAACCGCGCCAACCCGCGGCGCTCATTTGCCGCGCAGTTTCCTGGCGCAGGCCGAAAAAAACTCGCCGATCTTGTGCCGCAGCACTGCCCACGCCCCGGCGATGGCGATCACCAGCGGTAGCAGCAGCTGATAGAGCCAGCCGCCCACGTTGGGGTCGAAGTATGCGTGCGCTTCGTGCTGGCCAAGAACCAGCACGGCGATCACGACTAGCAGCGTCGAGCGCATAGCGGCGACGATACCAGAAGCGCCGTCACGCCTGCTGCGCTGCGCGCTTCAGGACCTCGCCGTAGCGTTGGGTAGCTCGGTCCCACGACCAGTGCTCGCGCGCGAAGGCCGCGACCTGCGGTCTCGTGCCTTCGAGCACGGCCGGCGCGGCGATCAGCGCTTCAATACGCGCTCGCCATAGCTTTGCGCTGCCCTCGCCGGTAGCTTCGCGCAGCAACACCTCGTGCGCTGCGGGGCAGCCGTCGGCAGTTTCCACGCCGACCAAGGCAGGTGTGCCGCAGGCCATGGCCTCCTGCACCGAGAGCGGAAATCCCTCGCCGACGCTCGGCAGGACGAGCAGGTCGGCC
This sequence comes from Burkholderiales bacterium, assembly GCA_036524215.1. GTDB lineage: Bacteria > Pseudomonadota > Gammaproteobacteria > Burkholderiales > SG8-39 > SCGC-AG-212-J23. Next base: position 12,095 of record DATDCR010000156.1, on the reverse strand, counting down.
GCTTGGTAGAGCGGTACGAGGTCTTCGTGGCTCGGCCTCAGCCGCACGCTGACGTTCCTGCGGCCCCAGGACGCCGGATCCATCGGTCCCCAGCCGGCGAACAGCCAGTGGGCGTGTTCTATCTGTTCGGTGAGCTCGCGCAGCGCGCCGAGGCCTTTCTTCTCGACGAACCGGCCGACAAAAAGCAGCAGCGGCTTGCCGGGAGGAATCCCGAGCTTCGCGCGGTGCTCCAACCGTCCGGCTGCGGAGCAGGGCCGGAAGATCTCGGTATCGACGCCGTTCTCGATCAGCATGGGCGGCGAGCGGAACCGCACCCTTTGCGCGAAATACGCGCGCACGGACTCGCTTTCGAATACCACTTGATCGGCGCCGCCTAGAACCCAGGCGCCGAGCAGGCGGTTCGCTGCCGCGTGCGCCGCGCGCAGGACCGGGTTGCGATACGGCACGTGGCCGATGTGCTGCGTGACGACAACCGGGCGCCGGCGCCCGAAGCGCGCGGCGGCAAAGGCGGCAAGCACTGGCACATACAGGCAGTCGTGCACGTGCACCACGCTCGCCGAGCGCACCGCCCGGGCAAGACGCAGCAAAGCGGCCGGCGACCAGAACGGATAGGGCACGCCTACGGCGCGCTCCATGACGTTGCAGCTGCGCGCCGGCACGGCGGTGAGGCCCGGCTCAGGCGCTGGCGGCGCATCGCAGTCGCTGGCATGCCAGTCGATGCGCGCGACGCCCTGCCGGGCGAGCCGCTCGGCGAGCTGCCCGGCCATTCGTTCCACCCCGCCACGGTGCGCCGGAAAAAAATGGGTGACGAGCGTGATCCGCATCGACGCCTAGCGCGCCGGGTGCATCGCGGCGTGCGTCCGGCGCAGCCCTTCGGCGAGCGGCGTGCGCGGGGCCCAGCCGAGATGGCGTCGGGCGAGCGAGGCATCGAGCACATTCGCGGGCACGTCGAGCGGCCGTGCCGCCGCGTATTCGACCGGCACCGCGCGCCCGAGCAGCGCTTCGATCTCCTTGATCAACTGCATCAGGCTGGTGCCGACGCCGGAGCCGATGTTGAAGAGCTTCGGCTCGCCCTCGAACGCGGCGGCTTTGACCAGCGCCTCGGCCGCGTCGCCGACATACAGATAGTCCCGTACGACCGACCCGTCGCCCCATATCTGGATCGGCTTGCCGCGCACGGCGCGATCGAGAAACACGGCAACGGCGCCTTGCGCGACGTCGAGCCGCTGGCGCGGACCGTAGAGGTTCGGCGGCCGCACCACGCAGTAGTCGAGGCCGTGGATGCGGTGGTTGAGCTGCAGATACTTCTCGATGGCCAGCTTGTGAATGCCGTACGAGCAGATGGGATCGGTCGGGTGGCTCTCGTCGATGGGCACCGAGCGCGGCATGCCGTAGACCGTCCCGCCCGAGGAAGTGAACACCACTTTGCGCACCCCGTGCTCGCGGCACAGCTCTAGCAGCCGCAGGCTCCCGACCACGTTTGACTCGACGTCGTAAGCCGGATTGTCGTTGGAGTTCTTCGGCAGGGTGGTGGACACGAGGTGAAACACGATCTCGCTGCCGTCCAATGCCGGGCTCAAGGCGCGCGGATTGAGGAAGTCGCCGGTGAATACTTCGAACTCGCGCCGCCGCAGGAAATCCGGCAGCCGGTCGAGATGCGGACGATCGAAGATCCTCACCCGGTGGCCGGCCTGCAGCAGCGCATCCGCCAGATGCGATCCGATGAATCCGGCGCCTCCCACGACCAGACAGGGTCCCATTGGCCGAGTTTACCGTGAGGGAAGGGCCCGATTGCCTTTCGCGCCGACCGCTGCGCTGGACCAGCGCGGCGGTCGGTCTGCTAGCATGTTTGGGCTCCACGCTTGGTATCTACGGCTATAACAAGAGCGCTTCTTCGCCGATGAGCTCCGTTCTCGTACGCGACCGGCACCTGCTGCCTGCGCTGTTTCTCGTTGCACTGGCGACCGTCATGTTCGAGGTCCTGCTCACCAGGATCTTCTCCCTCACTCTCTGGTATCACTTCGCATTCATGGCGATCTCGATCGCCATGCTGGGCCTCACGGTGGGAGCGCTGCTCGTCTTTCTGCGTCCGGAATGGTGGCCGGAGGCGACGCTGCCCCGCGCGATGGGCGCGTGCGCGCTGCTGTTGGCGATCTGCATGGCGGTGGCGATCTTCGCGCACATCAGCGCCTACATGCCGCTGCCGCACATCGCTTTGCTGCCGATGGTGTTGACCTTCCTGGTGGTGAGCGTGCCCTTTGTGTTCAGCGGGATCTTCGTCTGCTTGGCGCTCACCCGATTCCCGTCCCGCGTCGGCAAGCTCTATGCCGTCGACCTCGCCGGCGCGGCGACGGGCTGCCTCGCCGTGATCGCCGCACTGCGCTGGCTCGACGGCGTCGGGGCGGTCCTTGCGTGCGCCGCGCTGGCGGCCGCGGCGGCGATCTATCTCCTCGGCGGACTGCGCAAGGCCGTCGCTGTTGGCGTGACTCTCGTGCTGGCCGCGACGGCGCTCTGGACGGGCGTCTACCTGGCGCAAAACGACATCGCCGCTTTCAAGATCCGGCACATCAAGGGCAGCGGGGAGCCGGAGATCGAGTACGAGCGCTGGAACTCGTTCTCGCGCATCGCGGTCCTGAAGCCAACGCTGGATGGGGTACACGCTTGGAACCTGAGCACCGAGTTCAAGGGAAAGCCGGACATCGTGAGCCGCTACCTGCGCATCGATGGGCACGCCGGCACGCAGCTCGTCGGCTTCGACGGCGACCTGAGCAAAGTCGAGTTCCTGCGTTGGGACCTGCCGAACTTCGTGCAGCATCTGCGACCGAATGGCCGCGTCGCGGTAGTCGGAGCGGGCGGCGCGCGCGACGTCCTGACCGCGAGACTTTTCGGGCAGAAGCGCGTCGTGGCGGTGGAGATCAATCGCGACATCATGCGCGTCGTGAACGAACATTTCGGCGACTTCACCGGCCACCTCGAGCGCACGCCCGGGGTGACGTTCGTCAACGACGAGGCGCGCAGCTACCTCGCGCGCGAGAAGGAACGTTTCGATATCGTCGTCATCACTTTCGTCGACACCTTCGCCGCGACCGCGGCTGGAGCCTATGCGCTCACCGAGAATTCGCTGTACACCGTCGAAGGGTGGAATGTTTTCCTCGATCGCCTCGACGACGACGGGCTGCTTGCCGTGTCGCGCGCCGCGAGCCCCGAGTTGGGGCGGCTGGTCGCCCTCGGGCGCGCCGCGCTGCTGAGAATGGGTGCGAAGAACCCCGAGCAGCACATGGTGCTGGTCACCAATCCGCACCATACCGCGCTTTCGGTTTATCCGATGGGAGTGCTCCTCGTGCGCAAGACCCCCTTCGGCGAAGCGGAGCTCGAGAGCATCCATTGGCTGGCGAAGCAGATGAATTTCGAGATCGACGTGCAGCCGGGCGCTGCCAAGAACCCGCTGCTGCTGGCACTCGCAACCGGCCGAGACGCGCAGGCCGTGGCCGCGTCCGGCCTCGACTACGACGCGCCCACCGACGATAAGCCGTTCTTCTTCTACATGTCGCGCCCGTCCGCGTGGCTGCGCCTCCTGGGCGGGGGCGAGTCCCCCATGAGCGGGGCCGCCGTGGTGCTTGCGACGCTTCTTTTCATGGTGAGCGCCCTGACGCTCGCATGTATCGTGGTGCCGCTGCGTCTCGCGCGCACGCGCCTGGCCCGCGGCGACGCGGCGCTCCTCGGCTATTTCGCCGCGATCGGCAGCGGGTTCATGCTGATCGAGGTTTCGATGCTGCAGCGGCTAATCATCTTCCTCGGGCATCCGATCTACAGCCTAACCGTGATCCTCTTCGTTCTGTTTCTGGCCTGCGGCGTAGGAGCCGGCCTTTCGGGCCGCATTGCGCATGATCGCCTGCGCACGCGCGGTCTGCAGGTGCTTGGCGCGCTGACCGCAGTTCTAGTGGTCGCCGGTCTCGTCACCTTGCCGCTCATCGCATCCTTCAGCACAGCTGAATCGCCGGTGCGCATTGCGGTTTGTGCGATCTTGCTGGCGGTGATGGGACTCGTTCTCGGAATGGCTTTCCCGATCGGGATGCGGCTCGCCACCGGATCCCGCCCCGAGCTCGCGCCCTGGCTGTGGGGTGTGAATGGCGCCACGTCGGTCCTAGCTTCGGTGCTCGCAGTCGTGATCGCCATGGTCTTCGGCATCTCCGCGAGCTTCTGGACCGGTGTGGCGAGCTACTTCGTGGCCTTCGGCGCCTTCGCGCTGGCGACGCGCTCGGCGGCGGCATCGCCTTTCAGGCCAACCAGGTTGGCGTAGCGGCGGCCTTGCGTGCGCTCGACCAGCGCGCGTGGGCTGCCGATCGCCGTCAACGTGCCGCGGTTTCCGGACAGCTCGTAGAGCCGCAATCCGAGATCGTGCAGCATCTCCAGGTACTCGAGGCCGTCCGCGCCGCAGCGCGAGAGCCCATACGGCCAGAATTCGGTCATCAAAATGCAGTCAGCGCTGGCGGCGAGCAGGCCAGTCGCGCCGCGAATCACCTTGGCCTCGGCGCCCTGCACATCGATCTTGATGAACTGCGCGGAAGCGATACCGTGGCGGCGGCAGATGTTGTCCAGCGTATCGGCGCCCACGGTTTCTTCGCCCCTGAGCAGCGGATCGGGATAAAGGCGGTTGTCGCCCTTGTTGTCGGGATTCTTGTAAAGCGTCAGCGTCTCTGGACGATCTGAAGCCGCCAGCGTGCAGATCGCCGTTGCGTCCGGCGGCGCCGCGCCGGCGTTGCCCTGGATGGTTTTTTCCAGATAAAGACGGCTTTCATTGTGCGGTTCGATCGCGAGCACGCGCCCGCGGAATCCGGGCGTCGACAGAGCGAGGGCGCTGTAAAGCCCGACGTTCGCGCCGACGTCGACGAAAGTCATTTCGGCGCCAAAGCGCGAGCGGAAGAACGCGATCTCGCCCCGCTCGTATACACCGAACGTCAGTGCGCCGGAGACCACGGGGTCGTCCGGATTCAGCCACACGGTCGCGCTGCCGACGCGTACGCGCTCGGGAAGCACCGCCCGGATGGTGGCGTTCGCCGCGCGGCGCAGCAGGCGCGGTCTGAGCAGGACCGTATACACGAACTCCGCAAGGGTCACGATGGATTCACTCGAAGCGCAGCGCCTCGACCGGATTCAAGCGCGCCGCCTTGCGCGCGGGATAGAAGCCGAAGAAGACGCCGATCGCGCACGCGAAGGCGACGGCGAGGCCGATGGCCTCGGGCGAAATGACGATGCGCCAGCCGGCCACCCTGGCGATGGCGATCGATGTGCCGACGCCGAGCGCGACGCCGATCAGCCCGCCGATGACGGAAAGGGTGACCGCTTCGACCAGGAATTGCCCGAGGATGTCGCGCGTGCGCGCGCCGACCGCCATGCGCAGGCCGATCTCGCGCGTGCGCTCGGTGACCGAGACGAGCATGATGTTCATGATGCCGATGCCGCCGACCAGGAGCGACACCGAGGCCACGGCGGCGAGCAGCAGGGCGAGCACGCGGCTGGAGGCTTCCTGGGCGGCCATGACTTCCTGCAGATTGCGCAGCGAGAAGTCGTCGTCTGCGCCGGGCTGCACGCGATGGCGCTGGCGCAGCAGCCCTCTCACCTGGTCCTCGACGATCTTGGTGTCGACGCCTTCGGCCACCTTGACCCAGATCGTGCCTACGGAGCGCTGCCGGGCGAGGTTGGCCGCGCCGAGCACGCGCGTGCGCGCGGTGCTGATGGGCATGAGGATCAGGTCGTCCTGGTCGGTGCCCATCAGGCTCTGGCCTTTGGTCTCCAGCACGCCGATCACGGTGAATGGGACGCGCTTGATGCGGATCACCTGATCGAGCGGGTCCGCGGCGCCGAAAAGCTGCTTGGCGACGGTGGCCCCGATCAGGCAGACCTTGCCGGCGCCGGACATCTCCGCCGGCTCGAACGAACGGCCGGCGGCGAGCGGCCATTGCCTCGCATCGAGGTATTCCGGCGTCACGCCATAGATCTGCGTCGACCAGTTGGAATTTCCCCAGATGATCTGCGCGCTGCCGCGCAAGGCGGGCGCGGCGACGGCATCGGGGATTTCGCGATTGATGGCGCTTGCATCGTCTTCGGAGAGCGTGAAGTTCGAGCCGAAGCCCAGGCGCACGCCGCCCGCCGTCGTCGCGCCCGACATGACGAGCAGGAGATTGGAGCCCAGGGCGCGGATTTGCTCCTCCACGCGCGCTTGCGCGCCGGCGCCGACGGCGATCATCACGATGACCGCGCCTACGCCGATCACGATGCCCAGCATGGTGAGCGCGCTGCGCAGCTTGTTGATGGCGAGCGCGCGCAGCGCAATGCGAAGGAGCGCGAGGAAGTTCATGCCGGCACCTGCTCCGCCGCCAGCGCCCGCGCCGCGTCGGCCGGCGTGTTGCGCTCATCGCGCACGATGTGACCGTCGAGAAAACGCAGGATGCGGCCGGCGAAACGCGCCACGTCCGGCTCGTGCGTCACGACGACGACGGTCATGCCCTGGCGATTGAGGTCCTGGAAGAGCGCCATGATTTCCAGGCTGGTGTGCGAATCGAGCGCACCCGTGGGCTCGTCCGCGAGGATGAGGAGCGGCTGCGTGACCAGCGCGCGCGCGATCGCCACGCGCTGCTGCTGGCCGCCGGAAAGCTGTCCGGGGTGGTGGTGCGAGCGCTCGCCAAGGCCCACCCTGGCGAGCATGCCGAGGGAACGCTTTTCGCGCTCGGCCTTCGCGACGCCTGCATAGATCAGCGGCAGCTCGACGTTTTCCACGGCCGGCGTGCGCGCCAGCAGGTTGAAGTGCTGGAAGACGAAGCCGATGTGCCGGTTGCGCGCTTCAGCGAGCGCATCGGCGGCCAGCTGCGACACCTGGCGCCCGGCGAGCCAGTACTCGCCGCTCGTCGGCCGGTCGAGGCAGCCGAGAAGATTCATGAACGTCGACTTGCCCGAACCCGACGGCCCCATCACGGCGGCGAACTCGCCTTCCGCGATGTCGACGCTCACGCCCGCGAGCGCGTGCACCTGCGTGTCGCCCATCACGTAGGTCTTGATGAGCTCGCGCGTGCGGATCAGCGCTTCCATGCCTAGAAGAAGCGGCCGCGCGGCAAGCCGCCCGCGGGCTCGCTCTTGGCACGGCTGTCGGCGGTGCCGACGATCACCTCGGCGCCTTCGGCGAGCGGGCTTTGCACGAGCTCCGTGCTGGTGCCGTCGGAAAGGCCCAGCCGCACCGCGATCGGCTTCGGCTCGCCGCCTTCCAGCACCCAGACGCGGCCCGCCGCGGCCTGGCCGCGCGAGCCCGACTCGGCGAGAAGGCGCTCCCAGGCCGGCTTCTGCTCCGGCGTGAGGATCTCCGCAATGCGTGCGTTCGTCTCGGAGCGGATGCGCTCGATCTCGCGCCGGCGGTCCGCATCCTTGGCCATGTCCCGCACGCGGCCGGATTTCTGCCGCGACTCGGCGAAGATGTCGTCGAGCTGGGCCTTCTGCGCGTCGGAAAGCTTGAGCTCCTCGTTGATGCGGTTGCGGAACTGCTGGACCGCCTGGCCGCCGGCTTGCTGCGGCGGCGCAGCCTTCACCGCCGGCGCGCTTTCCGCTGCGCCGGGCGGCCGCCAGCGCAGCGCGGCATTCGGCAGCTTGAGCACGTTCTGGCGGCTCTCCACCGCAATGCGAACGTTGGCCGTCATTCCCGGCAGGAGAGCCAGGTCCGGGTTCGAGGCCGAGATGACGACGATGTAGCTCACCACGTTCTGCACCGTCTGCGGCGACTTGCGGATCTGCCGGATCTCACCCGTGAAGTTGCGCCGCGGAAACGCATCCACCGTGAACGTGGCGCCCAGGCCGGTGCGCAGCCGGCCGACGTCCGCCTCGTCGATCGCCGCCTCCACCTGCATGTCGCGCAGGTCCTGGGCAATGGTGAAAAGCACCGGCGCCTGCAGGCTCGCCGCCACGGTCTGGCCGGCATCGACGTTCCTCAGGATCACCGTGCCATCGACCGGGGCGCGGATGATGGTGCGCTCGAGATCCACCTGCGCCTGCTTCAAGAGCGATTCGCGCTGCTTCACGGCGGCGAGCGCGCTCGAAATCTGGGCCTCGTTCACCTTGATCTGCGCCTGCACCGCCTTGATCTGCTCGCGCGTCGATTCGAGCACCGTGCGCGCCTTGTCGAGCTCGGCGCCGGAGATGAAATTCTTCTCCACCAGCATGCGCTTGCGGTCGAAGTCGCGCTGGGCGTCGGCCAGGTTCACCTGCACGCGGCCGAGCTCCGCCTGCTGCGCGGCGAAGCCCGAGCGCGCGACGGCTACGGCGCCTTGGGCGGCATCCAGGTCGGCGCGCGCCTGGTTGACGCGCAGCTCGAAGGTGGCCGGGTCGATGCGGGCGATGACCTGGTCCTTCTTCACCGGCGTGTTGAAGTCGGCGTAGATCTCCTTCACCTGGCCGGAGATCTGCGAGCCCACCTGCACCGTGGTGACGGCATTCACCGTGCCGCTCGCCACGACGACGGCGGCGATCGGGCCGCGCTCGACCTTGGCGAGACGGTAACGCGGCTCGTCGCCGCCATTGCGGCCGGCGTGCCAATACCAGGCACCCGCCACGAGCACGGCGAGCAGCGCGGCGCCAATCAGGATCTTTTTCACTTCCGCCGGAACAGGCCTGAGCGGCCTCCGCTTTTCTCTTCGAGGCGCACGTCCGTCAGCGTCATGCCGCGGTCTACGGCCTTGACCATGTCGTAAACGGTAAGCAATCCCGTCGCCGCCGCCGTGAGGGCTTCCATTTCCACCCCGGTCGGACCGTGGCATTCGACGCGCGCCACGATGCGCACGGCCGCGGGCCGCTGCTGCAGCTCGAACTCGACCGCGACGTGCGACAGCGCCAGGGGATGGGCGAGCGGCACCAGATCGGCGGTGCGCTTCGCCGCCTGGATGGCGGCAAGCCGCGCTACGCCGAGCACGTCACCTTTCTTTGCCGTGCCGGCCCTGATCATCTTCAGCGTGGCCGGCTGCATCGTGATGCGGCCCGAAGCGATGGCGACGCGATGTGTACTGGACTTTGCGCCCACATCCACCATGTGGACTGCGCCTCGCGCGTCGAAGTGGGTCAGCTTGTTCACGGAGCGTGCCATGGCGGGGCGATATGATAGCCGGATGCGTTTCACGGCTTGGCTGATTATCGCGGCGGCGGTTCTCGCCCCGCGCGCGTTCGCGCAGTCGCTGCCCGACCTGGGCAGCGGCGACGCGGCGATCTCGCCGCAGCTCGAGCGCAAGATCGGCGAGAACCTGGTGCGGGAGATCCGCTTCCGCGACCCGAGCTACATCGACGACCCGGAGCTCACCGACTATCTCGGCACGCTCGGCGGCAGGCTGGCGCAGGCGATCCAGGGCCCGCATCCGGAATTCGAGTTCTTCGTCGTCCGCGACCACACGGTCAACGCGTTTGCGCTGCCGGGCGGCTTCGTCGGCGTGCACACCGGTCTCATCAACACGGCCGAGACCGAGTCCGAGCTCGCTTCGGTGCTCGGCCACGAGATGGCGCACGTCACGCAGCGGCACATTGCCCGCATGCTCGGCCAGCAGCAGCAGATGCAGATGCCGATGATGGTGGCTCTCGCGGCGGCGATCCTGCTCGGTCGCTCGCGACCGGACCTGGCGGTCGGCGCGGCGGCCGCCGCGCAAGCCGGCGCGGTGCAGGCCTCGCTCAGCTACTCGCGCGACTTCGAGCGCGAGGCGGACCGCATCGGCCTGCAGACCCTGGAGGACGCCGGCTTCGACGTTCGCTCGATGGGCGTCTTTTTCGAGCGCATGCAGCGCTCGACGCGCGTGAGCGACGACGCGGCGATGCCGGGCTACCTGCGTTCGCACCCGATCACGACCGAACGCATTGCCGACGTGCAGAACAAGGCGGCCGCGCTGCCTTACCGGCAGCATCCGGACAGCACGGAATTCCAGCTGGTGCGCGCGAAGCTGCGCGCCGAGGCCGGCGAGGGCCGCGACGCGGTGAGGATCTTCCAGTCGGCGGTCAAGGAGCACCGCTATGTGAACGAGGCGGTGGCCCGCTATGGGCTGGCGTCGGCGCTGCTGCGCGCCCGCCGCGTGAGCGAGGCGAGCGCCGAAGTGCAGCGCGTGCGCGCGCTCAAGCTGCAGAGCCCGATGATCGAAACGCTCGATGCGCGCGTGCGCGAGGCGGCCGGCGACTCCGCCGGAGCGGCGGCGCTCCTCGTCCGGGCGCACGAGCGTTATCCCTATTCGCGCGCCATCGCGTATGCGCGCATTGCGACGCTGCAGGAGGCGGGGAACAACGAGGCGGCGCTGAGCGCCGCGCGAGACGCGCTGCGCGTCTTTCCGCGCGATGCGCAGCTCTACGGCATGCAGGCGAAGGCCTACGCGGCGCTGGGCAAGCGCCTGCTCCAGCACCATGCGCAAGGCGAAGCCTATGCGCTGCAAGGCAGCCTGCCGGCGGCCATCGAGCAGCTGCAGCTCGCGCGCTCGGCCGGCGACGGCGACTTCTACCAGCTGTCGGTGGTCGAGGCCCGGCTGAAGGAGCTGCGCACGCAGTACACGACCGAAATGAAGGACGCCAAGCGCTAGCGCCGCGCCGGCTCGTAATACGCCTCGTAGAGCAGGTCGAAGGTTTTCTCCGCCTCGGCAAGCAGCTCCGGCGGCGCCGGCGAGCGCCGCAGCGCGCCTTGCAGCAAGGTCTGCACGCCGGCCGCCTCGGGCACCGTGCTGCCGCCCATCTCCAGGAAGTGCACGATGCTGCCGATCTTGGCGAGCGCTGCGTTCTTCGCCAGGTCGAGGCGGGCGAGCATCTCCTCGTAGGCGACGCGCGATACGCTGCTCGCGAAATGCGCCCCCTCGAAAGCGAAGCCGAGGGCGGCCGGCGGCAGCTCCTCGTTCTTCTCGGCCCATAGCACGCTTGCCTCCGGGTCGACGAAGCGGCGGATCAGCCAGGCACACGCCAGGCGGTCGGCCCAGGGCGGCTTGCGCGTCACCCAGGTCCTCCTGAGCAGGCTCTCGCCGGGGCCGAGCGCCTGCGACTGCGAGGTGAAGAGAAGCTTGCGCACCGCGGCGTCTGCTTCGGCGAGCGCCTGCTGCGCGCGCACCCGCGCCTGCGTGGGAAAGAAGTCGAGCGCGACGATCGCCTCGTATTCGCGCCGCTGCTTGTGCAGGACGCGCGAGATCGCGCCCGGGTCGGAATGCCCGAAGCCGACGCGCAGGCTTTCGACCGTCTTGATGAGCTCTTCGTAGCGCGCCGAACGATCGAACAGCCGCTCGAAGCTTTCCTGCTGCGCGGCCGAGGACGCCTTGACCTGCAGCACCTGGGCGCTGCCTGCCGTCTTGCCCACGTACTCGGCAAGGGCGTCGAGCGACTGGCGATTGGCCTGCGTGTCGGGAAGAAGATAGGCGCCTTCGCGCATCACCGCGGCGCCCAGGGATTCCAGCGTGCGCAGCACGCGCATGCGTGCCGCCGGATCGTCGACCGGCAGCTGCGCCACCACCACGAGCCACGTGCCTCCGGCTGCCGGCGCCTCTATCGCCATTGGGCTGGCATCTTATACTGTGGCCGCTATGGACTTCGATAAAGAGCTCGACGCACGCGGCTTGAATTGCCCGCTTCCCATTCTGCGCACCAAGAAGGCGCTTGCCGAGCTGCAGTCCGGCCAGGTGCTGAAGGTGCTCGCCACCGACCCCGGCTCGGTGCGCGACTTTCAGGCCTTCTCGAAGCAGACCGGCCACCAGCTGCTCTCGCACGCGGCGGAGCAGAAGGAGTTCACTTTCTTCATGAGGAAGAAGTGAAGCGCTGGGCGGCGGCGCTCGTCCTTTGCAGCGCCTTTACGGCGGCTGCCGAGGACGCCACGTTCGCCGTGAAGCTGCTCACGCCGGAGAGCGCGTTGAAAGCCGCGCAGGCGGCGCTCAAGCGCTGCCGCGACAACGGTTATCAGGTCGCCGTGGCCGTGACCGATCGCATGGGCGTCGTGCAGGTGGTCTTGCGCGATCGCTTCGCGGGCCCGCATACGCCCGATACGGCGACGGCGAAAGCGTACACGGCGGCGAGCTTCCGCACGAACACCACCGAGCTCGCCGCGGCCACGCAGCCGG
>DATDCR010000155.1:0-13896 GCA_036524215.1 Burkholderiales bacterium | reverse complement strand
AGCGCCGCCGCCATAGCCAGCAAGCGCCTGCGCTTTCCTGGCGCCAAGATCAGATCTCCAGCAGATCCTTCCCAACGACGATGCGGCCGCCGTAATGCTTCCGCACGCCTTCGGTCCACTGCGCGTCGCTGATCGACGGATCGTCGCCGGGAACGAGGTGCGAGAGGACGAGCGTCTTGACGTTCGCCGCTGCCGCGATGCGTCCGACATCTTCCGGTACCGTGTGACTCGCCAGCAGGTGCTCGCGCAGCGTGGCGGCGTTGGGCACTTTCTTCAGCAGCGCCTCGAGGCCCGGCAGGTACATCACCTCGTGCACCAGCACGTCGGCGCCCTTGGCGAACTCGGCAAGCTCAGGGGCGTAGGTCGTGTCGCCGGAGATGACGATCGAGCGGTCCTTTGCGTCGAAGCGGTACGCGAAGGAAGGCACGACGGGCGGATGCCGGACCAGCGCCGCGCTCACCTTGACGTCGGCGTTCTGCATCACCACGCCGCCCTTCTCGAACTCGTGCGCCGTGACGAGCTTGCGCAGGTCGGGCCTGCCTTCGTCGGCGATGCGGGTCTCGATGTCGAGCTTCATGTACTCGAAGTGGCTGCGCCGCATGGCGTCCACGCCCGGCGGCCCGTAGACGTCGATCGGCGAACGAAGACCAGCCGCCCAGGCGTTGTACAGGAGCGTGCCGTACTCGAGCATGTGGTCCGAGTGGTGGTGGGTCAAAAACATGTACCGAACGGTATTCAGCGGCACCCCGGCCGCGACGAGCTGCACCGAGGTGCCGTAGCCGAAGTCCACGACATAGGGCACGCCGTTGATCAAGAGCAGCGTCGAGGGATTCTTGGGTGTCGTGCCGACGCGCGGCCCGCCTTTCGTGCCGAGAAGGACCAGGCGCGTGCGCTTCGGGTCCTGCTGCGCCGACACCGGCAAGGCCGCGAGCGCCGCCACGCTGAAAATAAACTGTCTGCGCTTCATACCGCCTCCGCCGGACACGAGAGGAACGCATGCTAGCGCAGGGCAAAAAAAAGCGGGCCCGAAGGCCCGCTTGCGTTGCTGCTATGCCGCCTTAGCGGCTCTGGTGCTCTCTGGCGTTGTCACGGCCCTGCTTGCCGTGCTCGCCCGCCACTTCGTCGGCGCGATCCAGGCCGGTCTTCTTGTCCTTGTGGCGATCCTTGTCGGAATCGCTCGAGGAAGAACCGCCCGCCGCAGCCGAGCCCGAGACATCGCTCGAGCTCGAGCTATTCATCGACGAGCTGGAAGACGAGCTGCCGCCCGCCGCCGCGCCCGAATCGATCGAGCTGGATGTGCCCGTCTGCGGGCATGAGCAGCTGGACGCGCTCGGGGTCGAGCCGCCGCTCACGGCTGAACCGGATGTGGTCGAGCTGCTCGGCAGCGAAGTGCTGCCGCTGGCCGCGCTGGAGCCCGAGCCGGTCGTCGAAGACTGGCTGGTCTGCGCGCTCTGGTCCATCGTCGACGACGGATTGGTCGTCGTCGCGCTCTGGTTTGCCGAGACGCTGCTCGACGTGTTCTGGTCGCCGCTGCCGATGTTCACTCCCGGGCTGATGTTGGCGCCGGCGTTTACATCGGTATTGCTGATGCCGACGTTGGCGTCCACGCCAACGTTCGGATTGACGTTCACGCCGGTGCTGCTCGAAGAGGACGGCGAAGTCTGCGACGACTGCGTGCTCGTCGAGCTCTGCTGGGTGCTGGTCTGGGCGAAGGCGCTGCCGAATGCACTCATTACAGCGGCGGCAGTAATACTTACGGCGAGTTGTCTTGCTCTCATCATCTACGCTCCTTGTTCCGATGGAAACACCCAAGGCGCCGCAAGGGCCATGCCTCCGGCGAATCCATGCCCGTCAGTGAATTCCCCGCAGTGCGGTGGGGAGAGGCCGGGAATTTCAGTGGGAGAATCGCCCCCATGAACAAAGGCCCGCACGACATGGGTGGCGAGGAAGGCGGCCCGATCGACACCGCGGATCACGGCATGAAATTCTGGGAGAAGCAGGCGAACGCGCTGCGCCTCACGCTCACCCGGAACAGGGCCGTGCGGCTCGACGAGCTGCGCCGAGCCGCCGAAGACCTCGGCCCGCGCTACTACGAACTCGAATACTTCCAGCGCACCACCGAGGCGCTGCGCCAGGTGCTGCTGGAAAAAGGCTTCTTCACCGAGCGCGAGCTGGCGCAGAAGATGGCCGAGGTGCGCAAGCGCTATGACGGCCATTAGGTTCAACGTGGGCGATCCCGTGCAGGTGAAGCGCGCCGACCCGCCCGGCCATCGCCGCACGCCGCACTACATCCGCGGCAAGCGCGGCGTGATCGAGCGCATCTGCGGCACGTTCCCGAATCCCGAAGAGCTCGCCTACGGCTTCAGCGGCGAGCCGAAGCGCGTGCTCTATCGCGTGCGCTTCCTGCAGCGCGACGTCTGGCCGGATTACCAGGGGCCGCAGCACGACTGGCTGGAGATGGAAATTTACGAGCATTGGCTGGAGCCGGTGAAGCCATGAGCCACGAACACCACCACGATCGCACGCCCGCCACCGGCCCCGACTTCGACAGCGGCCCGCCGTCGGAGCACGAGATCATGAGCCGCGCGATGCAGGAGCTCCTCGAAGCGCGCGGCGTGATCAGCGCCGAGGAGGTGCGCCGGCGCATGGAGCAGTTCGACGAGGACTATCCGTATCGCGGCGCGCGGGTGATCGCGCATGCGTGGAGCGATTCCGCCTTCAAGCAGAGGTTATTGGCGGATGGGAAAGCGGCGTGCGCCGAATTCGGCATCGACCTCGAGGCCGACCGCCTGATCGCGGTCGAGAATACGCCGCAGGTGCATAACGTCATCGTCTGCACGCTCTGCTCCTGCTATCCGCGCGCGCTGCTCGGCATGCCGCCCACCTGGTACAAGAGCGAGAACTACCGCAAGCGCGTGGTGCGCGAGCCGCGCGCGGTGCTGAAGGAATTCGGCACCGTGCTGCCGGAGAACGTCACGCTGCGCGTGCACGATTCGAATGCCGACATGCGCTACGTCGTCGTGCCGATGCGTCCGGCCGGCACCGAGGGCTGGAGCGAAGAGGCGCTGGTGAAGATCATTACGCGCGACTCGCTCGTCGGCGTAACCGTGCCGAAAGCCTAGAAGCCTTTCGGTCGCGGGCATACGCCTTGCGGGTTGCGGGATACGAAGCAACCCTCCCCAAGGAGACCCCATGAGCGACAAACCCAAGGAACAGGTCCCGGGCACGGCGGGCCGGCGCAATAGCGGCGACGCCATCGAGCCCTCGGGCAATGTGAATACCGAGAAGCTCAGGCAGAACCAGCAGCGCCTGCACGTCGGCGCCGACCACAAGACCGAAGAGATGAAGAAAGGCAAGCGCGGCACGTATCCGTAAGCCAGCGCAGGCGCTGCGTGTAAGCTAGCCGGATGCGCTTGCTTGCGCTCCTCGCAGGTTTCGTATGCGCGGCCGCGATGGCCGCGCCTCGCCTCGAAGAGATCCGCCTGCCGCCGGGTTTCACGATCAGCCTGTACGCGAAAGACATTCCGCGGGCACGCTCGCTCGCCCTGGGCGAGCGCGGCACGCTCTTCGTCGGCACCACCTCCGACAGCGTGTATGCGGTGCCGCCGGGCGGCGGCGCTCCGCGCCGCATCGCGAACGGACTCAATGCGCCGCACGGCGTGGCGTTCCGCGACGGCGCGCTTTACGTCGGGGAGATCGGGCGCATCCTGCGCTACGACGGCATCGAGGGCCGCCTCGACAATCCGCCCAAGCCAGTCATCGTCGCGGACGACCTGCCGAGCGAGCGCCACCATGGAGTGAAGACGCTGCGCTTCGGCCCCGATGGCCTGCTCTACGTCGGCATCGGCGCGCCGTGCAACGTGTGCGAGCTGAAGGGCGAGTTCGGCACCATCAGCCGCTTCGATCCTTCCGTCAAGGGAGCGAAGCGCGAAGCCTTCGCCACCGGCGTCAGGAACAGCGTCGGCTTCGACTGGGACTCGCGCACGAAGGAGCTGTGGTTCACCGATAACGGCCGCGACCTGATGGGCAACGACGTGCCGCCGGACGAGCTGAACCATGCGCCGCGCAGCGGGATGAATTTCGGCTTTCCCTATTGCCATGGCGGCGACGTGCCCGACCCGGAGCATGGGCGCGGTAAAAGCTGCAATGACTTCACGCCGCCCGCGCAGAAGCTCGGCGCCCACGTCGCCTCGCTCGGCATGCGCTTCTATACCGGGAGCAAGTTTCCCGAGGCGTACCGCGGCGCGATCTTCATCGCCGAGCACGGCTCATGGAACCGCGAGCCGAAATCCGGCTACCGCGTGATGATGGTCAGGCTGAAGGACGGGCGAGCAGCGAGCTACGAGCCTTTCGCGCAGGGCTGGCTGCAGGGCAACGACTCCTGGGGCCGCCCGGTCGACGTGATCGTCGCACCGGACGGCGCGCTCCTCGTCTCGGATGACAAGGCCGGCGTCGTCTACCGCATCGACTACGCCGGCCGCTAGCGGCCCGCCATGCTCCTCGAGCTTCCAGTAAGCCCGGGCGGCGGCTCCTGAGGGGGAATCGGCGGCGGCGAATCCGGACGCGGGGGCTCCCGGATCGGCTCGTGTCCCGGCAGCGGCGGCTTGTCGTTCGGCTGGCCCGGCGGCATGTGCTCGGGCACTTCCTGCAGGCGAGTCATGCCTTCACGACGCAAAGGCCGTTCCCGCCCGCTTGCGCCCGGCTTAAGATCGGCCGATGAAGCTCCTCGTCCTCGGCGCGAGCGGACCGACCGGGCGGCATCTCGTCGCCCAGGCGCTCGACCAGGGCGACGAGGTGACCGCCTTCGTGCGCAGGCCGGAAGCCCTCGAGCTGCGCCACGAGCGTCTTCGCATCGCGCAGGGCGACACCACGCGCGACACCGTGGCGCTCGCCGAGGCGGTGCGCGGACAGGATGCGGTGCTGAGCGCGCTCGGCGTCGGCAAGACCTTCCTGCCGAACGGCCTGCTGCTGAAGAGCGTGCTCAACATCGTCGCGGCGATGGAGGCCGAGCTCGTCAAGCGCTTCGTCCTCATGTCCGCGCTCGGCGTCGGCGAGTCGCGCAAGGATGCGCCGATCGCGGCGCGGCTCATGTACAGCACCCTGCTGAGCGCAATCTTCGCCGACAAGGAAGCGGCCGAAGCCGAGCTGCGCAAGAGCCGCCTGGACTGGACGATCGTCTATCCGGTGCTGCTCACCAACGGCCCGCTCAGCGCGCGTTATCGCTACGCCGAGCACCTCGAGCTCTTCGGCCTGCCGACGATCTCGCGCGCGGACGTCGCGCATTTCATGCTGGCGGAGACGGTGAAGCCGAGATTCCTGCGGCGAGGCGTGATCCTCAGCTACTAGCCGGGGGCCCCTTGCCATCGGAGGGGCCTTTCAGCTCCACCTGGTTGCCCTCGGGATCGGTGAGATAGATCGACACGCCGTTGCCTTCGGCGCCGAAGCGCGTGGTGATCTTGCCCAGCGCCACGCGGTGCGCCTTCAGGTGCGCGACGATCGCCGCTTCGTCGAACGGCTCGATGCGCAGGCAGAAGTGACCATGTTGCGCCCCTCGCCTGCGTCGCCCGCGACGAGGTCGATCATCGAGCGGCCGGCGCGCGCGGATCTGCGGTTTCATGCCCGGTACAGCTCTTGCGTGCAGGGGTGCCTCATGACCGTCATCGTACTAGGCCTGAGCAAGGACCCCACCGAAGCGCTGGATCTCATGGAGGCGCTCGGCCTGGCCGGGTTCGCGGACCAGGGCCTCGACGGTAAAGACGGGCTGGCGGGCCAGCTGGCCAGTCGCGGCGTCCCGATGGCGGAGGCCGAGGCCTACGCGGAAAGCGTGCGGCTCGGCAGCGCGCTCATTTGCATTCCTGTCGGCAGCGAGGCCGAGGGCGAGCAGGCCATGGAAATCATGGACGAATACCACGCGCTGGGGCGCGTGTACCTCAGCTGAAGAACTCGCTGATCTCCCGCGCCAGCGCCTGCGGCTCCTCGAGCGCCGCGAAGTGCCCGCCCTTCGGCATCACGCTCCATCGCGTGATGTTGGTGTAAGCGCGTGCAGCGAGCGAGCGCGGCGGGCGCAGGATCTCCTTGGGAAACTCGGCGTACCCGGTCGGCACATCGACCGTGTCGAACGGCCACGGCCGATGCAGGCGCGCGTGATAAGGCCAGAATGAAGAGCCGATCGCGCCGGTGAGCCAGTAGAGCGAGATGTTCGCGAGCAGGTCGTCCTGCCGGATGCCGCCGTCGCTCCAGGTGCGGAACTTCTCGGCGATCCAGGCGGCGAGGCCGGCCGGCGAATCGCTGAGCGCGCAGGCGAGCGTCTGCGGCTTGGTGCCCTGGATCCACTGGTAGCCGGTCTCTTCCTTCAGCCAGTGCCCGAGCTGGCGCAGGTACGCCGCTTCCTCGGGCGACGCGGCCGGCAGCTTCGGATCGCGTCGCACGGCGAGCAGGTTGAGATGGATCGCGCTCACGCGGCTGCGATGCGCCGATGCCAGGCGCGAGGCGATGAACGCGCCCCAATCGCCGCCCTGCACGGCGAAGCGCTCGTAGCCGAGGCTCGTCATCAGATCGGCGAAGCAATCGGCGATCTCCTCGACGCCGAAGCGCGCCTGGCCCGGCTTGAAGGAAAGCGTGTAGCCCGGCAGCGAAGGCGCGACAACCGTGAACTGCTCCGTGAGAAGCGGGATCAATTCGAGGAATTCGACGATCGAGCCCGGCCAGCCGTGCACCAGCAATAGCGGCGTCGCATGCGGCTTCGTCGCCGGTTCGTGGATGAAGTGCAGGTCGATGCCGTGCAGCGCGACGGTGAACTGCCGGAAGCGGTTGATGCGCGCTTCCTGCGCGCGCCAGTCGAAACGCTCGCGCCAATGCGCGACGAGCTGGCGCAGGTAGTCGAGGCTGGTGCCCGTGCTCCAGGGCTCGAGCGGCGGCTCGTCGGGATAGCGCGTGCGCGCGAGGCGCTCGCGCAGATCGACGAGCAGCGATTCCGGAATGTCGAGCGAAAACGGTCGCGGTTTCACCATCCTGCCTCCTCGAATTTCTGTCGTTGACGGGCGACGAGCGCAGTGTGAAGCATTGCACGCTCAGGCAAATATAGATTGCTGCGCCGCGCGCGCGACACGGAAATGAAAATACCCGGCGCTAGACTGCCTGCCACCACCCATGCTGGCGCGCTTTCTTCCGTCGTCCCTCGCCTGGCTGCGCCTGGGCGTACTGCTCGCCGTCGCGCTGCCGCTGTCGCTCTTTTCGGCGGTGTCGTGGCTCGAGCACCAGGCCGCGGAGCGCAATGCCACCGCGCGGCTCGACGACGTCGCGCGCGTGATGCAGGAGCAGGCCGAGCGCGTGCTGGACACCAACAGCATGGTGATCGACCAGCTCCTGCGCGTGCTGGGCGAGTCCTCCGATGCGCGCATCCGCCTGCGCGAGGCGGAGCTGCACGACCTGCTGAGCGCGATCTGCGAGCGGCTGCCCCAGATCCGCGCCATCACGATCTTCGCCGCCGACGGGCGGGCGCTGGTCTCGAGCCGCGAGTTTCCGGTCTCGCCGGCCGCGCCGGCGCCCGATCCCGACGATTACCGCGGCGCGCCCACCGCCGCCGGCTGGAGCGTGAGCCCGCTCGCGCGCGATCCGGCCACGCGCGAGCCCTTCTTCCGCATCAGCCAGCAGCGCGTCTCCGCGAGCGGCAGCCAGGCCGGCACCATCGAGCTCGCCATCCGGCCTTCGTACTTCACCGATTACTACCGGCGCCTCGCCAAGCCGCAGGACGAGATCGCCTTTCGCCTGCTCACCGGCGAAGGCTACGTGGTGGCGCGCTGGCCGGGAACGCTCGAGCCGGGGCTGCGCGCCGACAAGGAGCGCTACGGCGCCTACCGCAGCGTCGGCGGCTACGCGCTCTTCGTCTCCGCCAGCCAGCCGCCGGAGGTCGTGTTCGAGCCCTGGCGGCAGCAGACGCTGGTGCTCGCCGCGATCGCGTTCCCCAGCGCCGCGGCGCTGCTCTATGCCTCGCTTCTCGCCCTGCGCCGCACGCGGCGCGCGATGGAGATCACCCGCGAGCTGCAGGAAGAATCGGCGCAGCGGCTGCGCGCCGAGGAAGCGCTGCGCCATTCGCAGAAGATGGAAGCGCTCGGCGAGCTCACCGGCGGCGTGGCGCACGACTTCAACAACCTGATGATGGTGGTGAGCAACAACGCTTACCTGATCGGCAGCACCTATCCCCAGGTGAAGGACAGCCAGCAGCTCGCCTCGATCTTCCGCGCCATCGAAAGCGGCACGCGGCTGACGCGCCAGCTCCTCGCCTTCGCGCGCCGGCAGCCGCTGCATCCCGACGTGGTCGAGCTGCAGCGCGCGCTGCCCGGGATGGCGGAGCTCCTGAAGAGCACCGCGGGCGGCGGCGTCGTGGTCGGCGTGCACGTGGCGCCCGACACCCCGGCGGTCTGCGTCGACCCGGCCGAGCTCGAGATGGCGCTCATCAACCTCGTCGCCAACGCGCGCGATGCCATGAACCGCTCGGGCGAGCTCGAGATCCTGGCGCGGGCGGCAGAGCCGGGCGAAGGCCCGGATCCGACCAAGCGCTATGTGATCCTCTCCGTTTCCGACAGCGGGCACGGCATCAGCCCGGAGAACATGGGCCGCGTTTTCGATCCGTTCTTCACCACCAAGCCGGTCGGCACCGGCACCGGCCTCGGCCTGAGCCAGGTCTACGGCTTCTGCCACCAGGCCGGCGGCGGCGTGCAGCTCGAAAGCGATGTCGGCGTCGGCACCACGATCTCGCTTTTCCTGCCGGCTTCGGATGGCCGCGCCTTGCAGAAGCGCAACGGCAAGGGGGCGCAGCAAAGGCTCGACGCGCGGGTGCTCCTCGTCGAGGACAACGCCGAAGTCTCGGCGGCGCTCGGCTCGCTCCTCAAGGGGCTCGGCTGCACGGTGATCACGGCAGCGTCGGGCGACGAGGCGGAAAGCCTGCTCGCGCGCGAATCGTTCGACGTCGTGCTGAGCGACATCGTCATTCCGGGGCGGCTCGACGGCATCGCGCTCGCCCTTGCCCTGCGCAAGCGCGAGCCCCGGGTGCCGACGGTGCTCATGACGGGCTATGCGCGGGAGACGCAGCGCGCCCAGGCCGCGGGAATCTACGTGCTGCAGAAGCCCTGCTCGCCCGACGAGGTCGCCCGTGCCCTCGCCAACGCGATGGGCACGACCGCCGCAGCCGGTACCTAATCTGTAACCAGGGAGTCAAACTTGCCCAACGCGCTGCAGTTCATCTGCAAAAACTGCCGGCAGCTCTCCAGCGTCCTCACCTTCGAGCAGACCTCCGACGGCCTGCCCTACTGCCGCTGCGAGCACTGCGGGACAAAGAACAAGACGGTGCAGACGGGGGCTTCGCCCAGCCAGCCCGGCCTGCTACCGATTACCGGCGTTATCCGGTAAGGCCAGCTGCTCGAGCCTGCTCTTCAAATCCTTGGCATCGAGGAACACGTGCAGCGCGCGGGTGCGCGCGCCGCAGGGCGGGAGCTCGCTGAACAGCATCCAGGCGTTGTCTTCGACCTGCTTCAGCTTCTGCAGGAGCTCCGAATTCTCCACGCCGCGACGTTAGCAAACGGCCACGCGCCGCGCAGTCGTCGACGCCGCCAATCCCGCGTCACTGTTTCACGACAAGTCGATGCGCGTTCAGCGCCTGGCCGCGAGCATCAGTAGCGCGCCCATCACCACGCCGACGCCGAAGCCCACGCCGACCGCGGTCCACGGGTTCTGCTGCACGGCGTCGTCGGCGTAGCGGCCGTATTCGCGCGCGCGCTCGTTGATGCCGTCGAGCACGTCGGAGAGCTGGCGCTTCGCCGCCTCGAGCGTGTCTTCGGTGCCCTGCTGGTAGTCGTGGATATCATTCGTGCTGCCTTCAAACTGCGGCTGGTTCGGTGTCATGCGGCCTCCTGTCGGGAATGCAAGCCCAAGAGCAAACAGCGTGCCTTCGCAGGCCGTCGCGACGATCCGTTACGCGATGCGCGGCGTCGGCTTCCTGCTGGAAGCGCGCAACGCCAGAGTCCTGCTTGGAATGACGATCGCGGCGCTTGCCGTTGCCGCTTACCTGGGCGTCTCGGTCCTGGAGTGGTGCGCGCTCATCCTCGCGCTCACCGGCGTCTGGGTCGCCGAAGCGCTGAACAGCGCGCTCGAGCGGCTCACCGACCTCGCCTCGCCGCAATTCCATCCGCTCGCCGGAAAAGCGAAAGATTTGGCAGCCGGCGCGGTGCTGCTCGCCTCGATCGGCGCCATTTCGACCGCCGTCGTCATTTTCGGCGCGCGGCTGATCTAACATCCGCCCTTTCCAAAGGGGAGGACACTGCATGATCGATCTCTACGCCGCCGGCACGTCGAACGGCATGCGGGCGCGCATCGCGCTGGAGGAGTGCGGGCTCAAGTACAACTGGCACCCGATCGACCTGATGAAGGGCGAGCACAAGACGGCGCAGTTCCTGGCGCTGAACCCGAACGGCCAGATCCCCGTGATCATCGACAGCGAAGGCCCTGGCGGCGAGAAGCTCACCCTCACGCAGTCGAGCGCGATCATGGTGTATTGCGCGGAGAAGACCGGCAAGTTCATGCCGAAGGACGCGGGCAAGCGCGCGGCGATGTGGGAGGCGTACATGAGCGCGTCGACCGACATCACGCCGCTCTTCGGCGCCGTGAACAGCGTCATCCGCGCGAAGGAGCCGCACGCGCCGACGGGGGAGCGCTTCAAGGCGCAGTTGAAGGGCTACTTCCAGGTCTGGGATGCGCGTCTCGCCAGGCGCAAGTACGCGGCGGGCGACGAAGTGACCATCGCGGACTTCTCGCTTTACGCGGGCTACTGGCGCACCAAGGGCGCGATCCCCGAGCTCGTCGAAGGCATGCCGAACCTCGCGCGCTGGGCGGGCGAGATCGCCGCGCGCCCTGCGGTGCAGAGAGCGACCAAGCTATGAGGCGCCGCCAGCGCGGCGACACGGTCGGCACGCTCGTCATCCTCATCGCGCTCGGCATCGCGGGCTACTACGGCTACCAGTACATCATGCAGGCCGAGGAAGCGCCGAGCTGCAAGGCGCAGCTCAACGCCTGCATCTCGAAGTGCCGCCGCACCAGCACCGAGGCGCCCCAGCTGCAGGCCTGCCAGGAAGACTGCCGCACCAAGGGCGAGTCCTGCAAAGACTAATCGGGGACGGAGCCCTAACCACTTCGGGGACAGAGCCCTAACTCTAACGAGAGCTGATCGAGGCTCTCGCGCTCCTGCGTCGGCGCCGGCCCCGACTTTCTCCGCTCCAGGTACCGGCCGGTTTGAGCCGTCAATTGCATTTTCAGTGCATCGCCGACGACGGCGAAACCTCCGTTCGTCGCATCGCGCACTGCGGCAAGAAACGCAGGCTCGTCGCCCTCGTTGAGCATGCCTTTGTAGCCAGCGCTGGATAGGGCAAGAAACTCAGCGTGCGGCGTGAGCAGCCGGTTCTCGAGTTCGCCGACGTTGCCGTGATAGCTCGACCATCGGTATTGCGACGCGGCGCCCACCATGCCGGCCCGCACAGGATTGCGCTCGATATAGCGGTAGCACGCCAGGATGTAATCGGCCGAATCGACAAGACATGAACGGAACCTTCCCTCCCACAGAGTGCCAGTCCTCTCGTATCGACGATTGAAGTACTGGACATAACGCTGCCCAAGATCACGCATCAGCTTGGCGCAGGAGTGCGGCATGGATGGCGTCAAGAGCAGATGCACGTGGTTCGTCATCAGACAATAGGCGTGCAGCGCGCAGCCGGTCTTGGATAGCAAGTCGCTCAGCGTCGTCAGGTAAACGAGGTAGTCGGTGTCTTCCCTGAAGCACGCTGCGCGATTATGTCCGCGCTGCACCACATGCATCGCAATGTCCGGAGCGACCAGGCGCGGCTGTCTCGGCATATGCGCAAGAACGCCTCGTTGCTCTGCCGGTTGACGAGTTAGGGCTCCGTCCCCGAACTAGATCGGGCTCTGTCCCGGAATGACGGGCCGGCGGCATAATCCGTGGCGATGGCTAAGGCCAAGATCCCGACGAAGCGCGCTCCGGCGAAACGGCGTCCGCGCAAGGCAAAGGCCGGCACGCGCGGGCTGACGGCCCTCGAGTGCCGGCTCGATACGCTTTCCGGCGAAGGTAACGATGTAAAGACGCGCGTCGAGAACGAGGGCGGCTTCGTGCTGGGCTGCTACAGCGATCCGCTGGGCAAGCATCCGTTGCTCCTCGCCGTGCTGCCGATCGAGTCGGTCGAGCCGACGCCGTTCCAGCGCGACCTCTCGCAAGCGCATCATCGCCGGCTCGCCGATGTGCTCGACAAGACCGGCATGTTCCTCGATCCGATCATCGCCGTGACAGCGCCGGAGAAGGGTTTCTGGACGCCGAACGGGCGCCATCGCCTCGAAGCGATGCGGCGGCTCGGCGCCAAGGCGATCACGGCGATCGTGGTGCCGAAACGCGAGGTGGCGTGGCAGATCCTCGCGCTCAATACGGAGAAGGCGCACAACCTGCGCGACAAGTCGCTCGAGGTGATCCGCATCTACCGCAACCTGATCGACGAGGAAGGCAGGAAGTCGGAGAGGGACGTTTCCTACTATCTGGAAGAGCCCTCGTTCGTCACGATGGGGCTCTGCTACGAGAAGAATCCGCGCTTCAGCGGCGCGGTGTACAACTCGTTCGTTCGCCGGCTGACCGAGTTCTCGGAGCAGCCGCTCGCGAAATCGCTCAAGGAACACGAGAAGACCGCCGACATGCTGCTCGAGCTCGACGAGCGCGTGAACGAAGTCGTGAAGAAGCTGAAGGCGAAAGGCTTCGTCAGCCCGTATCTGAAGTCCTTCGTCATCGGGCGCAGCAATCCGCTGCGCTTCATGAAGGAGCCGCCCGAGCTGCACGACCTCATCCGGACGATCCGCGGCAAGGTGGATCGTTTCAACGTCGACAAGGTGAAGCAGGAAGATATCGTCGCCTCCGGCGGCGCGCCCGACGACGGCGACTAATTCGGGGTCAGGGCACTAATTCGGTCAACGGCTCGCGGCCCCGCTCGTTTTCCGCGATATGGCTCGGTCGCCGCGTCTTCGGGTTTCCGATGTCGCGCTCCACATCGTGCAGCGTGGCGTCGACAGGCAAGCGTGCTTCAGGGAAGACAGTGATTTTCTTGTCTACCTGTCCAATCTGCGTGACGTGGCGGCGGCGACTCGATGCGCGCTGCATGCGTATTGCCTGATGACGAATCACGTCCATCTGCTGATCACGCCGGGCGAACCGCAGTCGTGCTCACTGCTCATGCGAAACCTCGGGCAGCGATACGTACGCTATTTCAACCAGCGCCACGGGCGCACCGGCACGTTGTGGGAAGGACGTTTTCGATCGTGCCTTGTCGATTCGGCGCAATACGTGCTCGCCTGTTATCGCTATATCGAGCTGAACCCGGTGCGGGCGGGGATGGTCGCGTCGCCCTTTGATTACGGCTGGTCCAGCTACGCGAGCAACGTCGGATTGGCGTCGAATGGCTTGATCACGCCGCACGCCGAGTACCTCGCGCTTGGCGAGGAAACGAATGCCAGGATTGCCGCCTATCGGCGCCTGTTCGAATTCGACGATGATCCGGCCTTCCTCGCGGCGATCCGCGACGCCACCAAGGGAGGCTACGCGCTGGTGAGCGGCGATCTGAAAACCCGCCTGGCGGCCGACGGCCGCCGCCTTGCGCGCGGCAAGCCTGGACCGCGGCCCGCGTCTTCCAATGCAGTGGATGACGGCCAGCTTGATCTGGACATCGGGGAATTAGTGCCCTGACCCCGAATTAGTCTTTGCAGGACTCGCCCTTGGTGCGGCAGTCTTCCTGGCAGGCCTGCAGCTGGGGCGCCTCGGTGCTGGTGCGGCGGCACTTCGAGATGCAGGCGTTGAGC
>DATDCR010000154.1:0-2211 GCA_036524215.1 Burkholderiales bacterium | reverse complement strand
TTCGCCCCCCTGTTAAGGGGGGGGGTGAGCCGAAGGCGAACGGGGGGTTTTGCTTTTCATAAAACCAACCCCCCGCTCGCAAGCTCGCTTCCCCCCTTGACAGGGGGGCGGCAGGCGGAGCGCATCATTTTTTCTTCTTTGCCTTCTTTGGCGCCGATTTCTTCTTTAGAAAAGGAAGCGGCTTCGCATTGACCAGGATCGCCGCCACGACGCAAGGCTCGTTGCCGCGCACGCTCCACGAATGCGTGGTGCCGCGCTGGACCAGGATGTCGCCCGCCTTCAGCAGCTTCTCGCCCGTTTCCATGATGGCGTGGATCTCGCCCTTCAGCACGATGATGTAGTCGACGGTGCTCGTGCGATGCATCATCGGATCGGACGAATGCCTGTCCTGCGCATGGCCCGCGCCGATCGACTTGAACGCTTCGCGTCCGTCGGCGCCATTGCGCCATTGCGAATCGGGCGGAAACTCGACGATACGCAGGAGGGTGCCGTTCTTGGGCGGCTCGAGGCGCACGGGGCGTGTAGCGGCATCCTTGTCGCCGGCGTTGCTTGCCGGTGCGCCCGTCGTCTCCCACAGATCGGTGAGCGCGAGGCCCGGCATCGATGCCATCTCCTTCACGTTCGGCGCGAGGCCGTCGGCGAGGAAGGTCGAACGGCCCTTCGCGTCGTGCCCCGTGACGACGCGCCGCACGCGCCAGATCATGCGACCGCGTCGCTCGGCGCGATGACCTTGCGCGATTTCACGCCGGCTTCCGGAGCCAGGCGGAAATCCCACTCGAGCTTCAGGAACGGGTTCGACATGCCGAGCTTCTTCGCCAGCGCGGCGTCGTTCACCGTCTGGTATCTGCCGACCAGGGCGTCCTTGACGGCGAAGACCGCATCCTCGTCGAGATACGGGTCGCCCTCGACGAAGACGTGGGTGATGACCTGCTGGTAGCCCGGCGCGGAGACCACGGCGTGCATGTGCGCGGGCCGCATGACGTGGTTGCCGGTGGCGCGGATCAGGTCGCCCACCGGGCCGTCGTCGGGCACGCTGTAGAACTTGGGCTTGTAGCTGCGGAAGGAGAATTCGCCCGCTGCGTTGGCCTTGACGCGCCCGCGCAGCTCGAACTCGCCGCCCGTCTGCACGTCGTAGATGCCGTCGGCCTTCGCCTGCCAGATGTCGAGCAGCGCATTCGGGATCGGCTTGCCGTCGAGGCCGAGCACGCGCCCGGTGACGAGCGTGTCCTCGCCCTTGACCGAGCAGCCGACGCGCAGGTCGCCGTCGTATTCGTATTCCTTCGCGCCGTGCGCGAAGAAGGGCCCGAGCACCGTCGCCTCGGTGGCGCCGGGGACCGTCTTGTGGTTGAGCGCGACCACCATCATCGACAGGCCGAGGATGTCGGAGAGCAGGATGAACTCCTGGCGCTTGTCGTCGCACTTCTGGCCGACGGCGGTGAGGCACTTGATGCCTTCGAACCATTCCTCCTCGGTGAGGTGCACCTCGCGCGCGAAGGCATGCAGGTGCTTGACGGCGCTCGTCATGATCTGCCGGAAGCGCGCGTCCTTCGCGTCCTTCAGGCGCTCGACGACGGCCTGGGTCAGGGTGTCTTCGTTGAACTCTCGCATGCGATCCTCCTCGGAAGAGCGAAGTGTATTATCAAAAACCGCCCATGCGACTCGTCACCTTCACGGTGGGAAACAAGGGGAGCGAGAGCCCGGCTCGCGTCGGCGCCTTGATCGAAGGCGACCGCCGGGTGCTGGACCTGCAGGCGGCGCATGGGCGCGCCTACAACGGCAGCTCGCCGCTGCTCCACAGCATGATGCACATCATCGAGGCGGGCGGCGCCGCGCTCGACCTGATCGCCGAGCTGCTGAAGGCGCCCGCGCCGGCCGTGTCCTTCGGCACGCCGGAGGTGAAGCTCCTTGCGCCGGTGCCGGTGCCGCCGCAGATGCGCGACTTCCTCTGTTTCGAGAAGCACCTTCGCCAGGCGTTCGAGGCGGTGGCGAAGCTGCGCGGCACGCCGGCCCGCATCCCGGAGGTCTGGTACCAGCGGCCGATCTTCTACCACCCGAGTCGCTTCTCGGTGTGCGGCCCGGACGCCGACGTGCCGTGGCCGGGCTACTGCGAGAAGCTCGACTTCGAGCTCGAGTTCGGCTTCTACGTCGGCAGGCGCGGCAAGGACATCCCGAAGGAGCGGGCGCGCGAGCATATCTTCGGCTACACCATCT
>DATDCR010000153.1:0-2124 GCA_036524215.1 Burkholderiales bacterium | reverse complement strand
GGCGCTGGCGAAGCGCGGCTGGCGCGTCGCCATCAACTACGCGCATAACGCGGCGCCCGCGGAAAAGCTCGCCGGCGAGTGCGGCAACGCCATCGCCGTGCAGGCCGACGTCTCGAACGATGCCGATTGCCGCCGCCTGGCAAGCACGGTGAAGGAAAAGCTGGGCGGCATCGACGCGCTCGTCAACAATGCCGGCATGACGAAGGTCGTGCCGCACGCCGACCTCGAAGGACTCGTTGCCGAGGATTTCCAGCGCATCTTTGCGCTGAACGTAATTGCGCCGTACCAGATGGTGCGCGCTTGCAGCGAGGCGTTGAGGGAAAGGCGCGGCGCGATCGTCAACGTCTCCTCGGTCGCCTCCGTCCTCGGCACCGGCTCGTCGGTCGCGTATGCGGCGTCCAAGGCGGCGCTCGAGACGATGTCGCTCTCGCTCGCGCGCTCCCTCGCCCCGGAGGTGCGCGTGAACGTCGTCGCGCCCGGCCACACCAACACGCCGTGGCATCCGACGGTTCGCGGACCCGAGCGCGCCGCCGAAGTGGAGAAGCGCTATGCCTCGATCGCGCCGCTGAAGGCCATCTCGCAGGCTGAAGACGTCGCCGACGCCATCGTCTGGCTGATCGAAGGTGCCCGTAACACCACCGGCGAGATCATCTACGTCGACGGCGGCATGCATATCGCTGCACCGAGCGCGGCACCTCGGTGAATGAATTCGACTACATCATCGTCGGTGCCGGCTCGGCCGGCTGCGTGCTGGCGAGCCGCCTTACCGAGGATCCGCGCACGCGCGTGCTGCTCCTCGAGGCCGGGCCGCGCGACACCAACCTCTGGATCCATGTCCCGCTCGGCTACGGCAAGCTCTTCACGCGCACCGACGTCAACTGGGCGTACCAGTCGGAGCCCGAGCCGGCGCTGAACGGCCGGCGCATCTTCACGCCGCGCGGCAAGGTGCTGGGCGGCTCCTCGTCGATCAACGGCCTGGTCTACATCCGCGGGCAACCGCAGGACTTCGACGGCTGGCGGATTCCTGGCTGGGATTTCGCTTCCCTGCTGCCGTACTTTCGCAAATCCGAGAACCAGGCGCGCGGGGCCGACGACTGGCACGGGACCGGCGGGCCGCTGGAGGTGAGCGACCTCGAGCGCCACGAGCTCTGCGATGCCTTCATCGACTCGGCCGCGTCGCTCGGCGTGCCGCGCAATCCGGACTTCAACGGCGCGCGCCAGGAAGGCACCGGCTACTACCAGGCCACGACTTGCGGCGGCCGCCGCTGCAGTGCCGCCACCGGCTACCTGCGCCGCGCCGAGAAGCGGCCGAACCTGCGGGTGGAGGTGAATGCGCTCGCCACGAAAATAATGCTTGAAGGAAAGCGCGCGACAGGCATCCAGGTCGGCGAGCGCGAATTCCGGGCGAAGAAGGAAGTCATTCTCTCCGGCGGGAGCTTCAATTCGCCGCAGCTCCTGCAGCTCTCCGGCATCGGCCCCCGATCGCATCTCGAGCGGCTCGGCATTCCCGTCGTTGCCGACCTGCCGGTCGGCGAAGGCCTGCAGGATCACTTCTACGCGCGCACGTTCTGGCGCTGCTCGAAACGGCTCACGCTGAACGACGACATGAGCTCGTGGCTCGGCAAGATGCGCATCGGCCTGAACTATCTCGTGCGCAAGCAAGGGCCGCTCACCATCGCCGCGGGCTATGCGGCGGCCTTCGTGCGCACGCGCCCGGAGCTCGAGCGTCCCGACGCGCAGATCTACTTCATCAACTTCTCCACGGCGCAGCGCGGCGGCGTGCTGCACGCGTTCTCGGGATTCACCTGCTCGGTGTCGCAGCTCCAGGTCGAGTCGCGCGGCTCAGTGATGATCCGCTCGCCGGACGTGCGCGAGGCGCCGGCCATCCGCTACAACTATCTCGCCACGGAGAACGACCGGCGCGTGATGATCGATGGCCTGAAGCTCGTGCGGCGCATCGTCAATGCCCCGCCGATGTCTCGTTATGTCATGAGCGAGGAGTACCCCGGCCCGCGCGTGCAGACCGACGAGGATTGGCTCGCCTTCTGCCGCGAGGCGGGCGAGACCGTGTTCCATCCGACCTCGACCTGCAGCATGGGGCGCGTGGTCGACGAGCGCCTGCGC
>DATDCR010000152.1:0-3221 GCA_036524215.1 Burkholderiales bacterium | reverse complement strand
ATTTCCGGCCCCGTCGTCTCCTCGTGCGCCTGCGGGTTCGCCGGGTTGGCGAACTGGTTTACGTAGAAGGCGCCGGGTGTCTCGCGCGCAATGCGCGCCGCCATGTCCTGGTAATAGTCGGGATGTCCTTTCACCACGTCGGATCGCGTGAGCACCACTTCGGCGCCGAGCGCTTTCAGGTGGAAGATCTTTTCCCGGCTCATCTTGTCCGGCACGACGATGAGCAGGCGGTAGCCTTTCTGCGCGGCGACCAGGGCGAGGCCGAGCCCCGTATTGCCGGCCGTCGCTTCGACGATCAGAGAGTTCTTCTCCAGCTTCTTGTCGCGCTCCGCCGCCTCGACCATGGAGAGCGCGATGCGGTCCTTGATCGAGCCGCCCGGGTTCTGGTTCTCGAGCTTGAGGAAGAGGTGCGCGCGCCCGGTGTCGAGGTTGTGCGCCTCGACGATGGGGGTATTTCCGATGAGGTCTAGGAGGGAAGGCATTGATTTACAATGGTGGGCAGCATCCCACTTTCCGCGCCGCGGCATCTGTGGTTGCTGTCCCACTCATTGGACGCGCAACATTTTCCCGCAGTCCTGTTACGGAGGTGCAGTGCAGCTCGACAGCGGAGGCGGGACGCAAGGCGGTGCCAGGAGCGGTTCGCTCCTCGGCAGCATCTCCGATTTCTGCCGCCGCACCGGAATGGCCGAGTCGACCTTCGGCAGGCGCGCAGTCAACGACGGCAAGTTCGTGGCCCGCCTGCGCGACGGCGCGCGCGTGACGCCCGAGACGCTGCATCGCGTGAACGACTTCATGGCGAAGCACGGCGTTGCCGGCGCCGGCGACTCGCCGCCCGAGCTGATGCCGCTCATCAGCGGGAGAAGCGGCGGTGGCACCCATGCGGTGCAGCCGATGCCCGCCCAGAAGGCGGATCCGGAAACGAATTTCCGCTTCTTCGACAACCGCCAGAAGTACCTCCTCTTCGTCAACACCTGCAGCGAGAAGGATGTCGTCGCGCGCCGCGTCGGCCTCGAGCTCGCGCAGATCCATCCGCGGCCGCCGGCGGTGCGCATCTTCGACGCCGGCATGGGCGACGGCACGGTGCTCGCGCGCGTGATGCGCGAGATGCACCGGCGCTTTCCGACCGTGCCGTTCTACATCGTCGGCAAGGAGATCAGCCTCGAGGACGTGCGGCTCAGCCTGCGCAAGATGGCGGACCGCTTCTTCGAGCATCCGGCGACGGTGCTCGTCGTGACCAACATGTATTACAGCGAGGCGCCCTGGCTGCAGCCGCGCGCCGTCGAGGCGGCGACCTCGATGGTCTGGCATGAAGCGCCGCTCACCGGCACGACCTCGCACGAATTCAGCGAGCAGATCGCCGGCCTCGAGTCGTTCCTCGCCAAGAGCTGGCAGGCGCGCCACAGCCCGAAGACGGGCAATCCCATCTACGAGCATCCGACCGCGCTGGTCCTGTATCGCGAGGACTATCGCTTCCTCCTCGAGAACGTGATCCCGCGGCGCGGAGAAGGCAAGGCCGACTACGACATGGTGATCGCCTCGCAGCCTTACCGGCTGCGCGCGGGGCTCGAGTTCAAGGCGCAGAAGGTGGTGGCGCCGCTCGTGCGCGCGCTCGGCAAGGGCGGACGCCTGCTTGGCATCCATTCGCACGGCCAGGACCCGGGGCTCGAGATCGTGCAGAAGGTGTGGCCGGGCGAGAACCCCTTCACGCAGTCGCGCCACGACCTGATGCGCGCGACGAAGGTGGAGCTCGGGCGCGACGCGCGCCGCTACAACTTCAATGCCTACGCGGATGCGCGCGCCATCTTCCGCTACGACATGCACACGCTGCCGAGCGAGATTTCCAACAGCATCGGCACCTCGACGCTCTTCGCCGCGTGGAACGCGGCGATCTACGTCGCCCAGATCGACGACATGCGCCTCGGGGAAGTGCTGCGCGACAGCCGCTACCTCGATGCAACCCGCGAAGTGCTGCAGAAGCACGGCAGTCTCTGGTTCCTGGATGAATCCTATGTCGTTTCCCGCAAGCGCGACTGAACCTTTCTTAGACACCCGCATCTCGGAGCTGGTTGCCGCCGGCTCGCTCGAGCTCTCGCCGCGCGAGCTGCATCGCGCGAAGGAGGTCGCCGCCCAGGTGCCGGCCGGAACCTGCGTCTACATTCCTTCGCTGCCGGGGCTGCCGCTCTCGCGCACGCTCGAGGCGGTGGCCGCGATCCGCGACGCGGGGCTCGACCCGGTGCCGCACGTCTCGGCGCGCCGCATCCTGAACCGCGAAGAGTTCCGCGAGTTCCTCAAGAAAGCGTCGTCGCAGTACGGCGTTCATCGCGTGCTGCTGCTGGGCGGCGACGAGCCGCGGCCGAAGGGCCCGTTCGCCGACAGCCTGCAGATCCTGGAGGAACGGCTGCTCGTCGATTGCGGCGTGCGCGAGATCGGCATCGCCGGCTATCCCGAAGGCCATCCGCGCATCCCGCTCAACGTCATCGAGAAAGCGCTGGCGCGCAAGCTCGAGCTCGCCGCCGCGCAGAAGATCGGCATCTATGTCGTCACGCAGTTCTCGTTCGCGCCGGTGCGCGTGGTCGAATACTGCTCGATGATGGCTCGCCTGCGGCCGGATGTCCCGATCTACGTCGGCATCGCCGGCCCGACCGATGCCGCCGCGCTCCTTCGCTATGCGCAGCGCTGCGGCGTCAGCGTCTCGCTTCGCGCGCTGCGCACCCTCGGCACCGGCATCGCGCAGCTCGTCACCAACACCGATCCGCAGGATCAGCTCGTTTCCATCGCGCGCTACACCACCAACCGCGAGCCGAGCAACGTGGTCGGCGTGCACTTCTACAGCTTCGGCGGCGCCGTTCGCACCGCCACCTGGCTCGCCGAGCGCCTTTAGACCTGCAGTAGGCTGGCGCGCCGGCCGTTTCGGCGTTGCTCATCGATCTGTCCGACGGGCGTACGAAATCAGTTGCTTGCGTCCTTTCGCGCCGGATAACGAATTCGCCAACGTTCTAAGGCCTTGTTCAGTCGGGATCCGACCGGGCGCGCGGTATGTTATACGGCGTACATTCTGACTATTGGAAGTTGGTGTCGAACGAGACACGCCGGGATAAGGATCGACGTCGAGAGTGGAAGGTATTAGCAGCGTGAACGGCCACGGAACAACTTCGAGAGTGCGTAGCGTTGAGTGGCTGTTCGCCTG
The DNA here is from genome assembly GCA_036524215.1 of Burkholderiales bacterium. Lineage (GTDB taxonomy): Bacteria > Pseudomonadota > Gammaproteobacteria > Burkholderiales > SG8-39 > SCGC-AG-212-J23. The sequence goes on along the minus strand of DATDCR010000152.1, from coordinate 34 downwards.
GCGAGCACCGGTCAACCATGACCGCGGCGCGTCT
>DATDCR010000151.1:0-2087 GCA_036524215.1 Burkholderiales bacterium | reverse complement strand
CGCAAGGAGCGGCGGCCGCGAGCGCGATGCAAAGCGCGGCGGCGAAGAGGTTCGCTTTCACCTGAAGCGATAGAGGCCGGCCAGCCAGAACGCGTCGACGTCGAACTGGTGCGAGTCGCCGGTTCCGAAGTTGCGGAACCTCTGCCAATCGACGCGGAAGCTGCCGTTGTGGCTGAACGCGTAGCTCGCACCTAGACCGTACGTGAGGTCGTCATTACTGCCGTCCTTCCACCCGGCTCTCGGCTGCGGGGCGCCCAAGGGGACAGGCAGCGCCGAGTCGCCCTTCATCCGCGTGCTGCCGGAATAGACGCCGAGCCGGCCGAAGACCGTGAAGCGGTTGCCCAAGGGCCAGGATCCGACGGCGCTCAAGTCGAGCGCGCTCAGGTCGGCGGACTCGCCGGTCGCCGCGCTGATGCTGCCGAGGAGGCTGCCGCCGATCTCGCCGGCGAGGTAAGGCGTGAACTGATAGCCGCCGAAGAAGCGCGCCGACGTGTCCGAGCCGTCGCAGCGGAACCCGCTCGGCGCGCTGCCGCAGGCGTCGGCGCGCATCTGGCCGATCGAGAAGCCGAGGTATCCGCCGCTCGGGTGTTCCGCCCACGCCGGGGCAGAGGCTGCGATGAGGCCTGCGCCGGCGAGCGTGGCGAGCCGCTTCTTCATGCGCGTTCCCTCCCCTAAGAGAAGCCCCGCGCATCCTACGCCGCGCCGCTCGGCAAAGCACATCCCCTATCCAGGGGAGGAAAAAGCGTCGGCCGGTGATGACGTCGAAGGGATTCGACATTCGGCGGACAAACGTCGCAGAAAAGCGCCGCAGGCGGCGCTCTTCAGGCAGCACTTCACGCATTACACGGCCCTGGTTCCAACGGCGCAGTCGCGCCATGCCGACAGTGTCGCCGCTCAACTACTGGAGAAATGGGGTGGCACGCGCGTTGCAGGTAAGGCCCGCCTCAATCCGAGGGCATACATGGAGCCACCAGTATGAAGAAAGCATTAGCCATCGCAGCCTGCAGCCTGGCCTGTGTCGCGACGAGCGCGTTCGCGCAGCTAGGGCTCGGGGCTGGCGCAAGCGGCGCGCTTTCGGCGGGCGCCGGCATTTCGAATCACGGTGCCGGCCTGAATGCCGGCACTGCCGAGCGCGCGAGCGCCACGGTCGATACCCCGGCCGTCAGCGCCTCGAGCTCCGCCAGCGTCAAGGCCAACGCCAGCGCTTCGGCGAAGACGCCGGACGTCAAGGAGACGGTGCGCGAAGCCAAGGAAGACGCGAAGGACAAGATCCACCGCGTCGAGCAGAAGCGCGACCGCATCGAAGATCGCACCGACCGCAAGATCGACAAGCTTTAAACAACAATAATTCGGGGTCAGGGCATCAACTAACGCTTGGGCAGCCCTGGCCCCGATTCGCTTCCTCTCCTCCCGTTAGCGGCATAGTTCACACACGGGCGCCGAAACATCAGGATCGCCGAGGTGGCTGACTAGAATTGCGCCACTCGTCGTCGACGGCCGGGGGGCACAAGGAGATGAGGCATGCCCACCACGCTCGCCCGCTTACCGCTCGCCGTTCTTTTCGTCAGTACCGTAGCCGCAGCGCAGGTCGCGACACCGTCGCTCGCGCTCAAAGGCAACGATCCGGTCTCGTATTTCACCGAGCGCCGGCCCGCCAAGGGCGCAAGCACGATCCATTTCGATTACCAGGACCACCGCTATCACTTCGCGTCGGCGAAGAACCGCGAGCTCTTCGCCGCCGATCCGGCCAGGTACGCGCCACAGTTCGGCGGACTGTCGCCGGTCGAGCTCTCGAGCGGCAAGCGCATCGAGGCCGATCCCGGCGCGTTCCTCGTGCGCGACGGCAAGCTCTACCTCTTCTCCTCGCCGCAGGCGCGCGACTACGCGACCAAGAACCCGGGCCTCCTGCAGCGCGTGCACGAAAGCTGGGTAGACAAGAAGTAGCGTCGTTTCACGCCGGCGCGCTGGCCCGCGAGGTCCCGGCGTGCTTTGCGACCTGGTAGACGATCGTGCCGACGATGACGATCGGCAGCAGGATGACGACGGCGACGGCCACGCAGACCGCGCCGGCGATGATAGCGAGCGGG
>DATDCR010000150.1:0-2338 GCA_036524215.1 Burkholderiales bacterium | reverse complement strand
CTCGCTTCTTCGCGTTGAACGCCGCTCCCGCGTCAATGAGACGTCTTCAGGAGATCGGCTGGTCGGTAGAAGTGCGCACGCCAGCAGGTGGCGCGCACTTCATGCTTCGCTTTTGGGAATGTATTTTCCCGCGACGCATTTGTAACTTTGCAACCTCCACGCCTGATACGGACCATTAGCGAGCCAATCGGCGATACCAATTTGCGCATTTACCTGACAGGCAGTTATGGTAATGCCCGACTGCTCGCTGGTGGTGACGACTTTCTCCAGGCACAGCTGCCCGTTGCAGAGAATAGCGACAAGAGTGACAAGCATGATGACCTTGTTTGATGAGGAATACCCAGGCAGCTCAACTATGCAGAGTTCATGCCATCATTGGCGCTTACCGTACTCTCCCGGTAGACGGGACTGATGCGCAAGACCGACCTTTCAGGCGCGGCAGCTTTGATCGATATTGACCCAATGTATGGTCCGGCCGCGCGTTGCAAGAGGTTCGTCAATCTGGCAGATGCGGTCTTGCATCAATGTATCCGGCCTCTGATTGGAGCGGGTTGGGCTCCGGGCCATCATGGATATCAGCGCGCATTCGAGCTGATTAGCGGACAGGCCTCGAACGGGCCATTTGGGTCACCAGTGTTCGCATGCGCCGGGAAGACCGATCCTCCATCGTCGTCTCATCCTCTCGCAGACCTCGGCGGGTAAGGGATGTTGGTTACGTCATCGATAGCTCCTCACTTCGCGCTGTTCCTTTGTTCGTGCCTGGCGGTCGTTCCTTCGTCCCGGCCTGCGCGCGCAGACGCGCCGCGCGCAAGGGCCGTCAAGGCCGGCCGTCGTGCTGTCCTGACGTCTTGCTCTGCCGCTGCCAGGCTGCGCCTTGACGGCCCCCAGCACGGCGCGAGGATCAGGCAGCTCGGGACGCCGTCTCCGCCGTCTTGACGCACTCGAAGGCGCGGCCCTTGTTGAGAACCGCCCAGGCGATCCGGGCGAGCTTGTTGGCGAGCGCAATCGCCAGCACGTTGTGGTGCAATCGTTTCTTGGCGGCTTCGATCCAAGATTTGAGGCCATAGCGCTCCCAACACTTGACCTTGACCAGCACGACCCACGCGGCTTGCACGAACAGCGCGCGCAGGTAGCGATTGCCGCGCCTTGATATCTTGCCGAGGATCGTGCGGTCGCCGGTCGAGATCTGCTTCGGCACCAGTCCGAGCCAGGCGCCGAAGTCGCGGCCTTTGGAGAACACCTCTCCAGTGCCGATCGCGGCCACCATGGCGCTCGAAATGATCGGCCCGATGCCAGGCACCGTCATCAGGCGCGAACATGCCTGATCTTGACGGGCCAGTGCTTCGATCTCGCCGGATAGGCCATCGATACGCTGATCCAGTCGGCGCCAGTCGCCTGCCAACTCCTCGATGACACGCAACATGCGTGGCGACAGGGCATCGGTGCGCGTCGCAAGGATGGTGGGCAGTTCCGTGCGCAGGAAGCCGATACCCTGGCGCACGGCGATCCCGCGTTCCAGCATGAAGGCGCGAATCTGGTTGATGATGCCGGTGCGTTGCGACACCAGTCGCTCGCGCACCCGATGCAGCGCCTGCAGATCCAGTTGCTCCGCGGTCTTGGTCGCCACGAACTTCATCGTCGGGCGCTGCACGGCTTCGGCAATCGCTTCGGCATCATTGAAGTCGTTCTTCTGTCCCTTGCTATAGGGGCGAACATATTTGGCCGGCATCAACCTGGCATCGTGACCAAGCGATGCGAGTTTGCGGCTCAGGTGATGTGCGCCGACGCAGGCTTCCATGCCGATCAGGCAAGGCGGTATATTGGCGAGCCGCGCTTCCACTTGGCCACGCGACCACTTTTGCCGCAGCACGATGGCGCCGCGCGCATCGTGGCCCACGACGTGGAACGCGTTCTTGCCGATATCGATGCCGATCACGGCGATTGCTGTGTCGAGTTTCTGAGACATGGCGTGCTCCTTGTCTTGGGCGCCCCTTGCCAGCTTCTCGTACTGGCAGGGCCGGAGCACGGCCGGACCATTCCATTAGCCGACATGCGGCGAGGTAGGCGACGTACGCGCCTGCCTGGATTAACTTCCGTGACGGTTTGCTTTATTTCGCCGCCTCAGCGCCCGACTTCGCAACCTGACCATCTTGGCTTGATAGTGCACCTGAGACGCCGATCGCCCCTATAATTTTGCCGTCGACAATCAGGGGAATGCCACCCTCCAGTGGTGACGCGTTCCGAAGCGCGAGTGTGCGCAAACCGATCCCGCCCTGCGCGACCAAGTCCTCAAACACCTTTGTGGGGCGCCTGTAGTAGAGGGCACTCCGTGCTTTGT
>DATDCR010000149.1:0-7322 GCA_036524215.1 Burkholderiales bacterium | reverse complement strand
CAGGTCGTCGAGGCGCAGAACGGCGGCATCGATGAAGTGCGCACGACGGTCGAGGGATACCAGTTGCCCGACTGGGTCAACAATCTCACTCTCGTAGACACGTCGGGAGGCTCAGGCAACGCGATCGCAAACGTCATCGTGGGGAACAATCGCGCGAACATCCTATGGGGACATGCCGGTAACGACACGCTGATCGGCGGGGGCGTGGCCTCCGGCGAAGCGGCGGACAACTTCATCGGCGGCGAAGGCGACGATTCCATGGTTGGCGGCAGTGCGCTGGACACGTTTCAGCTCTCGCTCGACACGACCAGCTCGTATGGCCACGATACGATCATCGGCGGCGGCGGATTCGACTGGGTCTTCGCCGACGGCCCGGCGACGACGGGAATCGTGGTCGATCTGGTCGCCGGAACGCTCACCGGCGGCTACGTGGGTAGCAGCGCGAGCGTCAGCGGCATCGAAGGCATTTACGGCACGAACTTCGCCGACCGGATGGTGGGCGATGCTGCGAACAACGAGTTGGACGGCAACGGCGGCGACGACACGCTGAATGGCGGTGCGGGCAACGACAGCCTTGTCGGCGGCGCAGGCGCAGACAGCTTCGTCTTCGCCGCTACACCGGGTGCAGCGAATGCGGACCGGATATTCGACTTCGCCTCCGGCGTTGACAAGATTCACCTGGATGCGACCGTCATGACGGCGCTCGGCGCCACGGGCAATTTCGCAGTGGGCGATGCGCGCTTCTTCGCCGGCGCAGGCGCCACCGGCGGCCATGATGCGGACGACCGCGTCGTCTTCGACACGTCGACGGGCAATCTTTATTACGACGCGGACGGCAGCGGCGCGGGTGCCGCGCAGCTTCTCGCCACGCTGCAAACCGGGACCGCCGTCGCCACCGACATCGTCGTCGACAACGGCAGTTCCGCACCACCGCCTCCGCCGCCCGCCGGTACCAACGACTTCATCTCCGGCACCAACGGCGACGACACGCTCATCGGCGGCGCGGGCAACGACACGATCTACGGCAACTCGGGCAACGACTGGATCGAGAGCGGCACCGGCAACGACACCATCTCCGGCGGCTCGGGCCAGGACAGCTACGTCTGGCGCGAGTACGGCGCGGCGAACGCGGACAGCCCGACCTCCTTCGACACCAACTGGGACATGCTGCGCCTCGACACCAGCGTCTTCACGGGCCTCGGCGGAACCGGCAGGTTCTCGTCGGGCGATGCGCGCTTCTTTGCCGGCTCGAGTGCGCACGATGCCGACGATCGCATCATCTACAACGCGTCGACCGGGCAGCTCTACTACGACGCGGACGGCAGCGGCGCCGGGGGCGCGGAGCTGATCGCCACGTTCACGGCCGGCACCACCATCGTCGCGAGCGACATCTTCGGCATCTAGTCGATCTTCAGCTCCACCGCGCCCAGCTGGTCAACCTCGAACTTCACGAGGTCGCCCGGCTGCGCGGGCTTGGTGGTGATGATGCTGCCGGTGATCACCAGGTCGCGGAACACCAGGCTGCGGCCGTGCGCGGCGAGGTGGTTCGCCACCCACGCCACCGCGTCGAGCGGATGGCCGAGCGCCGCGCCGGTGACGCCTTCGCCGACGACCTTGCCGTTGATGGTCGCCACGCCGCGCAGGGCGGCGAGGTCCAGGCCGCGCCAGCCCTCCACCGGCACGCCGAGGACGGCGCCTTCGTTCCAGCCGTTATCGGCGATCAGCTCGTAGGGATGCCGGGCGAGCTGCGCATAGTCGGCATTGCGGTCATCGGCGAGCTCGATCGCCGGCATCACGCAGAGCACTTTCTCCGCGATCTGCTCGCGGGAAAAGGGCGCGTCGGCGGCCGGCAGGTCGGCCGCCATCTGCACCGCGATCTCGAACTCGACGATCAGGTGAACATAGTCGGCGGCGCGCACCCGTGCCGGCGTGCGCCGCAGCGTCGATTCGAGCATCACGCCGGCCTGCGGTGAATCGACGCCGACGTAGCGCTGCATCTCCGGCGAAGAAAGGGAGATCTTGTAGCCCGCGATGGCGCCCAGCTTGTCGGAGCGCAGCGCGACGTACGCGTCCTGGATGGCGTAGGCCTCCTCCGGCGTAGGCGGCGCCAGCTCCGCCGGCAGCGGCGCGAAGCGCTCGCGCCGCTGGTGCGCCTCGAACAGACGCTTCGCGGCGAGCCGCGCCGTGCTGGTAGGTCTTGGCTTCTTCATCGCGCGCCCTAGAATACCGCCGAACCGCCTTTCTAACCGATCTCGATGACCCTCCCCCATCGCAGTTACGGCCCCGCACGCGTCGTGTCCCCGCGCGGCCGCCTCGACCACGAGAGCTGCGACGCATTTCAAGACGACCTCGCAAAGCAGCTCGCCGCCTGCAAGAGCGAAGGCGCCTCGCTGGTGCTCGACCTGTCCGGCGTGGAATACGTGTCGAGCGCCGGCCTTCGCTGCCTGATGATCGCGGCGCGGCAGGCTTCGTCGCACAACAGCCGCGTCGTGGTGGCGGCGCCGCAGCCGATCGTGGGCGAGATCCTGCAGATCAGCCGGTTCAACCTCGTTCTGCCCGTGTTCGGCACGACGCGCGAGGCGCTCGCCTCGCTGTCGCCCGAAGCGGCACAAGCGTTCGACCGGGGCTGAGGCGGGATGCGCGTTCGCTTCTGGGGGACGCGCGGCTCGATCCCCGTCGCCCTTACTGCAGCAGACATCCGCGACAAGCTCGCCCAGGCGCTGGTCGCCGCGTCGGGCAAGCGCTTCGATTCCTACGGCGAGGCGTACGCCTTTGCCGAGCAGTCGCTGCCCTTCTCGCTCACGCACACCTACGGCGGCCACACGCCTTGCGTCGAGCTCGAGACCGGCGGCGACGAGTATTTCGTCTGCGACATGGGGAGCGGCGCGCGCGCCTTCGGCGATCACGTGCTCGCGCGCCAGGCCGGCCGGCCGGCGACCATCAACATCTTCATGTCGCACGTGCACTGGGACCACATCATGGGCTTTCCCTTCCTCGCCCCGGCGTACGCGAAAGGCACGCGCATCCGTATCCACGGCTGCCACGACCTGCTGGAGCGCGCCTTCCGCCTGCAGCAATCGCCGCCCTGCTTCCCGGTCAGCTTCGACCAGCTCGGCGCCACGATCGAGTTCATCACGCTGCCGGCGGGCACGCCGGTGGAGGTCGCGGGCGTCAAGGTGACCGGGCAGCTTCAGCACCATGCCGGCGATTCGTACGGCTACCGCTTCGAGCACGGCGGCCGCAGCGTCGTCTATACGACCGACTCGGAGCACAAGCTCGAGGACCGCGCGCAGTCGGACCGCTTCATCGCCTTCTTCCGCGACGCGGACCTCGTCATCTTCGATGCGATGTATTCGCTCGCCGAAGCGGTGTCGGTGAAGGAGGACTGGGGACACTCGAGCAACGTGGTCGGCGTCGAGCTCTGCCAGATGGCGAACGTCAAGCATCTGGTGCTTTTCCATCACGAGCCCGCCAACAACGATGCCGCCATCGAGGGCGCGCTGAGGGACGCGCGCCGCCTGGAGGAGCTGACGCGCGGCGACGCGCCGGCGCTCGCCGTCTCGGCCGCGCACGACGGGCTGGAGATCGATCTCTGAGGTTCGGCTCCGGCCCGCGCGCGCTCGCCACGGGCCTGCTCGCGGCGTTCTGCGTGCTGGTCGGCCTCGAGCCGCCGCCGCTCGCCGAGGTGCGCGACGCGGTGTTCGACACGTACCAGAAGTTGATGCCGCGCGTGCGCGCGAGCGAGCCGGCGGTCATCGTCGCCATCGACGAGAAGACGCTCGATGCGCGCGGCCAATGGCCGTGGCCGCGCAGCACGGTGGCGGAGCTGGTCAGCGCGATCGGCGCGGCGCGCCCGGCCGCCATCGGGCTCGACCTCCTCTTCGTCGAGCCTGACCGCACTTCGCCCGGCGGCGACGCGATCCTCGCCGAAGCCCTGCGCGGCCAGAAAGCGGTGATGGCCATCGCCGGGCTCGAGTACCGCGACCGCCGCTATCCGTTTCCGCCGCAGGCGACGCCGCTGCGCACCTCCGGCAGGCAGCGCGACCTGCCGCTGCGGCGCTTCGACGGCCATCTGCAGAGCCGCGCGGAGATCAACCGCGCCGCAGCCGGCCGCGGACTGATCAGCTCCGATGCGCAAGGCGTCGTGCGGCGCGTGCCGATCCTGGCGCGCATCGGCCAGGTGATCGCACCCGCGCTCTCGGTCGAGATGCTGCGGGTGGCGCTCGACGTGCCGCTGCTGCGCCTGGCGGACCGCGGCGACGACCGCCTCGATCTCGGCGTCGGGCAGGTGAACGTGCCGCTGCAGGGCGACGGCTCGCTCTACGTCTACTTCGGCGGCCACGATGCCGAGCGTTTCGTTTCCGCCGAGGACGTGCTCACCGGGCACGCCGGCGCCGAGCTGCTGCGCGACAAGCTGGTGCTGATCGGCATCACGGGACTTGGCCTGCTCGACTTCCAGGTGACGCCGCTGGGCGAGCGCATCCCCGGCGTCGAGGTGCATGCCCAGCTCCTCGAGCAGATGTTCGACGGCGTGTACCTTCACCGGCCCGGCGGCGCATCGTGGATCGAGTCGGCACTGCTCGCCGCAGGCGGCCTGCTCCTCGTCTTCAGCGTGCCGCTTCTTCGGCCGTGGGCCTCGGGGCTCGTGCTCGCGGCCGTCATCATGGCCTACATGGCGATCGGCCTCGTCGCCTTCCGCGCCGGCGTGCTCCTGAATGTCGGCTCGCCGGTCCTCGCCGTGGGCCTGCTCTTCGCGGCCCTCGTCGCCTCGACGCTCGCCGAAGCCGACCGCCAGCGCCGCATGCTGCGCGAAGCGCAGGCGCGCGTCGCGGGCGAGCTGGAAGCGGCGCGGCGCATCCAGATGGGCCTCTTGCCTACGCCTGCCGCCTTGTCGGGGGACGGCCGCTTCGCGCTCGACGCGATGCTCGAGCCCGCGCGCACGGTCGGCGGCGACTTCTACGACTGCTTCATGCTGGATGCCGAGCGCCTTTTCTTCCTCGTCGCCGATGTCTCGGGCAAAGGCCTCGCCGCCAGCCTTTTCATGGCGCTCTCCAAGTCGCTGCTGAAGAGCATCGCGCTGCGCGAAGGCGGCGATCCGGCGGCGATCCTGGCGCGCGCCAACGCGGAGATCAGCCGCGACGATGCGGAGTCGCTCTTCGTCACGGTCTTCGCCGGCACGCTCGACCTCGGCAGCGGCCGCCTCGTGTTCTGCAATGCCGGCCACGAGCCGCCGCTCGCCTGCCAGCCCGGGCGCGCGCCTTATCGCCTCGTGGAATCAGGCGGGCCGCCGCTGTGCGTCATCGCCGATTACGCCTATACGAACGGCGTGCTCGACCTCGCGCCGGGCGGATGGCTGTGCGTCGTGACCGACGGCGTGACCGAGGCGATGAACGAGCGTGCCGAACTCTACGGCGCGGCACGCGTTCTGGAGGTCGCGAAGGAATTCGGCGGCGCCGAGCCGCAGGCGCTGCTTCGCGCGCTGCGCGACGACGTCAGGCGGTTCGCCGGCAAGGCGGAGCAGTCGGACGACCTGACGCTCCTTGCCGTGCGCTGGAACGGTTAGGAAGACCTCGAGAAGCGGCTGATCGTCGTTCCCGCGAATGCGGGAACCCAGTTTTCAAACGTAACTTGGGCCCCCGCCTTCGCGGGGGCGACACAGTCAGTTCGCCTAGCGGACGTTGATCTCCACGCGCCGGTTGCGAGGCTCTTCGACGTTGTCGTCGGTCCGCACGAGCGGCTCGCGCTCGCCTCGACCCGCCGTGCGGATGCGCTCGGCCGGGATGCCGATGTCGACCAGGAAGCCCTTCACCCGCTCGGCGCGCTGCGCCGACAGGCGATCGTTCGTGCTCTCGTCGCCGACGCGATCCGTGTGGCCGATGACGAGCACGTCCGGCGACGGGCGATCCTTCAGCGCGGCGAGCACCTTGGCGAGCTCTTCCTTCGAGGCCGGCGTCAGCTCGTCGGTGCCGGTGACGAAGTAGAGGAGGAAGGTCGCGGGCGGCGTGGGGAGAGCGGCCAGCGCCGCACCGAAGGTCTGCTGCACTTGCGTCGGTGAAAGGCGCGCTATGTCGCGCTGGCCGCTGCGGCTCGCGGCGTATGCCTGGTCGAGGACTTGGCGCTCGCCGCCACGCTCGACCACCACCGCGCCGATGTGGCCGTCGGGCGCGGGCAGCACGACCACCGTTTCATCGGGCGTCCTGGCTGGTGCGGTGAGCAGCGCGAGCGCGATCACCGCCGCCACGACGAGGACGGGCACGCTTCAGCGCTTCGGCGGATCGACGCGCACGGCGAATTCGGTGCCGCGTACGCCCATGATGGCGGAAGGCGTGCGCACGCGCATCGCCTCCGGCGACTGCTTGACGATCCTGCCGGAGATGGCGCTCAGCGTCCCCCTGGAGAGCGTGCTGTCGAACTGGCCGGCATGGGTGGTCGAGTCGAAGACGTAGCGGTCGATCGCGAGCTCGCTGTTCGGGCCCACCGAAAGGAGGCTGTTGTCCGCGAAGGTGATGCCGACGGCGCCGTCTTCGCCGGTCACGATGCGGTCGGCCTCGTGCACCGGCATGCCGGTGCGCACCGCGAGGCGCTCGGTGCCGCGCTCGAGGTGGGCCGCGCCGCGCACGGTCTTTATCTCGCCGGCGTCGGCGCTCCAGCCGGCCGTCGCGAAGCTCATCAGGCTCAATGCAATTGCCCAGCGCATAGCGATACCTCCCTGCCCCATTGTTGCCGGATTCTATAATCCCCGGGCGTGAAGTATGGCCGCTCCTCGATGTTTCTTGCGCGCACGGCGGAGCTGCGCCGCATCGCCGCATTCGTCGAGCGGTTCTGCAGCGAAGCCGGCATCCCGCGCGATCGCGGCCTGCGCCTCAACCTGGTGCTCGAGGAGCTCTTCGTCAACACCATCCGCCATGGCCATCGCGGCGAGCGAGACGCGCCCGTCTGGATCAGCCTCGAGGCGGAAAACGGCGCCGTGAAGGTGGCCTACGAGGACAACGCGCCCGCGTTCAATCCCCTCGCCTATCGCGCGGCGAACGCCGGCAGCAAGGTCGGCGGCCTCGGCGTCCTCCTCACGCGAGAGCTGGCCGCCTCGCGCGACTACGCCTACCTCTTCGGCCGCAACCGCGTCCGGCTTGAATTAATGCCCTGACCCCGAATTAGGCTTTGCCGGGGTGGATGTGGCCGCACTGCGGGCATTTGCGGTCGCTGGCATAGAAGGCGTCGAAGAGCGGCGGCAGGTCGGCGACGATGTTCTGCACGTTCACTTCGACGCGATGCACCCGGGCCCAGCAGCGCGGGCAGTACCACTCGAAGGCATCGTCGACATC
>DATDCR010000148.1:0-7227 GCA_036524215.1 Burkholderiales bacterium | reverse complement strand
CGACCGGCTCGCGCCGCGCCTCGAGCGTCGGTTCGCGGCGTCCGTCGGCGAGCAGCACGTCGTCATGCTCGGAGCCGAAGGCGCGTTGCGCCTCGCGCCGCACCGAGCGTTCCTGCCAGCGGTTGTAGACCACGACGCCGACGAGGGCCAGCGCGCCGATGATCGCCAGACCGATCTGCAGGTCCGTCAGGCGGCGAGCTCCTCCCGGATGCGCAGGGCTTCGTCGATGTCCACGGCGACGACCTTCGACACGCCGGACTCGGGCATGGTCACGCCGATCAGCTGCTCGGCGAGCTCCATCGTGATCTTGTTGTGGCTGATGAAGAGGAACTGCGTCTGCGCCGACATGCGTCGCACGAGCTCGCAGAAACGCACCGTGTTGCTGTCGTCGAGCGGCGCGTCGACCTCGTCGAGCAGGCAGAAAGGCGCCGGGTTGAGATGGAACAGCGCGAAGACGAGCGAGATCGCGGTCAGCGCCTTCTCGCCGCCCGAAAGCAGGTGGATGCTGGCGTTGCGCTTGCCCGGCGGATGCGCCATCACCTGCACCCCCGCGTCGAGGATTTCCTCGCCGGTCATCACCAGCTTTGCCTCGCCGCCGCCGAAAAGCGTCGGGAAGAGCGAGCCGAAATGGCGGTTCACGCTCTCGAAGGTCTCCTTGAGGAGCTCGCGCGTCTCGCGGTCGATGCGGCGGATCGCATCCTCGAGCGTCTGCACGGCCTCTTCGAGGTCGCTCGACTGGGAGTCGAGGTAGCCCTTGCGTTCCTGGCTCGTGCGCAGCTCCTCGACCGCCGCCAGGTTGACCGCGCCGAGCTCGCCGAGCGCCTGGCTGATGCGGGTGATCTCGCCCTGCAGCGTTGAGGGGCGCGGCGCATTCTCGGCTTGCGTGCCGAGCAGCTCCTCATCGGCGCCCGCCTCGCGCAGCTGTGTCGCGTACTGCTCGAAGTTGAGCTGTGCGGCCTGCTCCTTGAGGCGCAGCTCACTCAGCCGGTCGCGCAGGGGCGCGAGCTTCGCCTCGATCTGCAGCCGCGCCTCTTCGATCTCGCGCAGCGCTCCGGCGGCGGCTTCGACGGTGTTGCGCGCCTCGGCGAGCAGCTTCTCCCGCTCGATGCGCTGCTCGACCGCCACATCGAGCTGCTGGCGCACCTCCGGAATCGGGTCGGCCGCGAGCTCTTCGTTCAGCTTCGCCACCTCGGCATCGCCGCGCTCGATCTGCTGGTCGATGACGCGCACCGAATGGTCGACTTCGTTGATCTTCGACGTGCATTCGCGCTCGCCGAAGACGGCGTCCTGCGCCTCGCGCTCGGCGGTCTGCACCGCGCGGCGCTGGTCGGCGAGCGCGGTTTCCGTCTGCACGAAGCTGGCGCGGGTCGCCTCCAGCCGTTCGCGGGCCGCAACGATTTCAGCAGCGATCCCCGCCGCGGCTGCCTCGCAGGCGGCAAGGCGCGTACGTCCCTGCTCCGCTTCCGCCTCCAGCTCCGCCTGCTCGGCCTGGATCTGGGCGCTGCGTTCGCGATAGCGCTCCTGCGCCTGCGTCAGCTTGAGCTGCTCGATCTGCGCGTCGTGGCGCGCCTTCTCCTGGCGGCCGATTTCCGCGCGCGCTTCCTCGAGCGCGGCCTCGCGCTCGAGCCGCTCGGCCTCGGCCTGCTCGAGCGCCTTTTCCGCCGCCTCGAGGTTGCGCGAAAGCTCGGCGCAGCGCGCCTGCAGGACCTCGATCTCGGCCTGGCGCGCGAGCAAGCCGGCGTCGGCTGGATCGGGGGCGTGGAAGCTCAGCGTGTACCGGGTGAACTGGTCGCCTTCGCGGTTGACGAGCACCGCGCCCGGCGCGAGCGCCGCTCGCGTCGCCGCATCCGGAATGCCTTCGATCGTGTAGACCTCGGCCAGCCAGTCCGCGAGCGCGCCGCGGATGCCGTCATCGAGCACGTGGACCTTGTGGGCCAGCGGCACGCCGGCCCGATGCGGCGCCGGGGTCTCGTGCGAGGCCTCGAACAGGCAAGCCTTGACCGGCGGCCGCTCGCCGAAGGCGGAAGCGATGGTGCCCGACTGAAGCGCGTGCAGCCGCTCGCGCAGCACGGCTTCCACCGCCGTCTCCCACCCGGCGTCGATGCGAAGCTTCTGCCAAAGCTGCGCCGCGCTGCCGAGCCCCTGCCGCTCGATCCACTCCCGCAGCGGCGCATTGTTCTCGGCTTCGGCCTGGATCTGCCGCAGCGTCGAAAGCTGGGCCTCGGCCGCAGCATGCTCGCGCTGCGCGAGGCGAACCGCTTCCGCCGCCCTGCTGCTCGCTTCCTGCAGCGATGCGCATTGCTCCTGCGCCGCCTGGAAAGCCTGGCGCGCGCTGCCGAGGGCTTCGTCGAGCTGGCCGACCTGAGCTTCCTGCGCCTGCAGCGCCGCCGCGTCGGGCTCGACGAGCGCCTGCATCTCGCCCTGCAGGCGCTCCCGTCGCTGCGCGAGCGCTTCCGCCGCGCGCTGCAGGTGTGCCTGGTTGGCCCGCTCGAGCTGCAAGCGGCTCTCGGCCTGCATGAGCTGGCTGCGCGCTTCGCTCAGGCGCTCCTGCGCGGCTCGGAACGCCCGCTCCGTCTCGGGCAGGCGGGCATTTTCGCCTTCCAGCCGGGCGCGCGTTTCGCTCACCTTCTGCTTCGCGCCGCCGGCACGCGCCGCCCACATGTGCAGCGCCTGCGTCAGCTGCGAGCGCTGCTCGCGCCAGGCCGAGAGCTGCGTGCGCCGCTCGGTATGCTGGCTTTCCAGGCGCGCACGCGTCTCCTCGACGTGGCGAAGCTCGGATTCGAGGCGCGCCACTTCCGCATTGGCGCCATACAGCGCGGCTTGCGCCGCGTTCAGGGCATCGCCCGCCTGGTAGTGCGCGGCGCGCGAAGTCTCGAGGCGCGTTTCCAGGTGGCGCGATTCGGCATTCTCGGCTTCGAGCTCGTTGGTGACGCGGGTGACTTCGGCCGAATGGCGCTCGCGCTCGGACGCGGCATCGCGCCGCCGCAGATACCACAGGAGCTGCTGCTTCAGGTGCAGGTCGGACTGCAGTTCCTGGTAGCGCGTGGCGACCTGCGCCTGCGCATCGAGCTTCTCGATCTGGGCGCCGAGCTCCAGGCGGATGTCAGTGATGCGCGCGAGGTTGTCGCGCGTGTCTGCGAGGCGCGTCTCGGTTTCCTTGCGGCGCTCCTTGTACTTCGAGATGCCGGCCGCTTCCTCGAGGAACACGCGCAGCTCTTCGGGCTTCGCCTCGATCACGCGCGAGATCATTCCCTGCTCGATGATGGCGTAGGCGCGCGGCCCGAGCCCGGTGCCGAGGAAGATGTCGGTGATGTCGCGCCGGCGCACGTGCGTGCCGTTGATGTAGTAGCTCGATTCGCCGTCGCGCTGCAGGACGCGCTTGACCGAGATTTCCGCGTACTGCGACCACTGCCCCGCCGCCCGGCCGAGCGAATTGTCGAAAACCAGCTCGACGGAGGCGCGCGCGAGCGGCTGGCGGTTGACCGAGCCGTTGAAGATCACGTCCTGCATCGAATCGCCGCGCAGGGCCGAGGCGCGCGTCTCGCCGAGCACCCAGCGCACGGCGTCGATGACGTTGGATTTGCCGCAGCCGTTCGGACCGACCACGCCGACCAGCTGGCCGGGCACGTGGATCGAGGTTGGGTCGACGAAAGACTTGAAGCCGGAAAGTTTTATTTGAGTAAGACGCACGCGAAAAAATAATAGCCTTTAGGTGTCGCAAGAGGAACTGCGCCGGCGCGGATTACGGAAAATTTTTTTCGCGTACCGGCGAGAAACTTCTGTTGACAAAAATGTCGTGAACACGGGCGCGCCGCTTTGGTTCGACTCGCTTCGCGCGCGGGGAAATTATAAGGGCCCCTAGCGGTAGGCGGGGAGACGGCCTTCGGGGCGGTTGCCACTACATATAGTATTCGCCCGGCCTATTGTAACTAGGCGTCGCGGGCCGAGCCGGCCCGGGCCGGCCGCGTGCTAACATCGCCGCGCTTTCCGTCCCGCTGCTTCCTCGTGCCATCCAGACCTAGCAAGCGCCTCGAGACGTTCGCCAATCCTGCGCGCGAACGCGACTACCGGATCCACATGGAGATTCCGGAATTCACCTGCGTGTGCCCCATGACCGGGCAGCCCGACTTCGCGACGCTGGTGCTCGACTACGTTGCGGATCGGCTGTGCGTCGAGCTGAAATCCCTGAAGCTCTACATCTGGTCGTATCGCGCCCAGGGCGCCTTCCACGAGGCGGTGACCAACAAGATCCTGGACGACCTCGTGCGCGCGACGCAGCCGAGGCTGATGCGGCTCGAAGCGCGCTTCAACGTGCGCGGCGGCATTTACACGACCGTGATCGCGGAGCACCGCAAGAAGGGCTGGCGGGGCGAGATGCCGAAATAATGCCGCCGCCTTGAATCCTTTACTCGACAAGCTCCAGCCCTACCCGTTCGAGAAGCTGCGCGCGCTCATCGCCGGCCATTCGCCGCCGGCCGGCCTGCGGCCGATCAACCTGCAGATCGGGGAGCCGAAGCATCCGACGCCGGCCCTGGTGAAGGCGGCGCTTGCGGCCGCGCTCGATGGGCTCGCCTCCTACCCGCTGACCGCCGGCACGCCCGAGCTGCGCGAGGCGATCGCCAGGTGGCTGGCGCGCCGCTACGGCATCCCGCAGCCGGACGCCCAGACGCAGGTATTGCCCGTCAACGGCTCGCGCGAAGCATTGTTTGCCTTTGCGCAGACGGTGCTCGATCCGACGCCCAAGGGAGCGAATGCGGCGAAGGTGGTCTGCCCCAATCCCTTCTACCAGATCTACGAAGGCGCGGCCCTCCTCGCCGGCGCGACGCCGGTCTATGGAAGGCCGAAGACCTGGGACGGCGTGCAGCTCGTCTACGCCTGCTCGCCGGCCAATCCGAGCGGCGAGGTCATGAACCTCGAGCAATGGCGCGAGCTGTTCGCGTTGTCGGACCGCCACGGCTTTGCCATTGCAGCCGACGAGTGCTATTCGGAGATCTACTGCGGGCAAGCCCCGCTCGGCGCGCTCGAGGCCTGCCATAAGCTGGGCCGGGGTTATGAGCGCGTGGTGGTGTTCTCGAGCCTGTCCAAGCGATCCAACGCGCCGGGCATGCGCTCGGGCTTCGTCGCCGGCGACGCGGCGCTGATCAAGAAATTCCTGCTCTACCGCACCTATCACGGCTCGGCGATGAGCCTCTCCGTGCAGGCCGCTTCGGTGGCGGCGTGGAACGATGAAGCGCATGTGCGCGAAAACCGGGCCCTGTACGCGGAGAAGTACCGCCGCGTCCTGCCCATCGTGCGCGCGCCGCTCGCCACGGCAATGCCGGACGGCGGCTTCTATCTCTGGATCCGCACGCCGATCGACGACACCGAATTCACCCGCCGCCTGCACGCTGAATACAATGTGCTCGTCCTGCCGGGCAGCTTCCTCGCGCGCAGCGTCGAAGGGCGCAACCCCGGCGCCAACCATGTACGCATCGCGCTCGTCGCCCCGGTCGACGAATGCGTCGAGGCGGCGGAGCGAATGATGCGGTTTGCACAATCCTTATGAACGCCAAGGAAACGATCGAGCAAGCCTGGGAAGGCCGCGCTTCCCTGACCCCCGCGAATGCGCCCCGCGCATTGCGCGACGCGGTCGAGGAAGTGATCGCCGGACTGGACGCGGGGCGCCTGCGCGTGGCCGAGAAGGCCGGCGGCGAATGGATCACCCACCAGTGGATCAAGAAAGCCGTGCTGCTCTCCTTCCGCCTGGAGGACAACCGCGTCATGGAAGGCGGCGCCACGCGCTATTACGACAAGGTGCCTTCCAAGTTCGCGTCGTTCGACTTCGCGGCAGCCGGTTTTCGCGTCGTGCCGCCGGCCATGGCGCGGCGGGGCGCCTACATTGCCCGCAACGCGGTCCTCATGCCCTCGTACGTCAACATCGGCGCCTATGTCGACGAGGGCACCATGGTGGACACCTGGGCCACCGTCGGGTCTTGCGCGCAGATCGGCAAGAACGTGCATCTCTCGGGCGGCGTGGGCATCGGCGGCGTGCTCGAGCCGCTCCAGGCGAACCCGGTGATCATCGAGGACAACTGCTTCATCGGTGCCCGCTCCGAGGTGGTCGAGGGGGTCATCATCGAGGAGAACAGCGTGATCTCGATGGGCGTGTTCCTCGGCCAGAGCACCCGCATCTACGATCGCGCCAGCGGCCAGATCCTTTACGGGCGGGTCCCCGCCGGCTCGGTGGTCGTTTCAGGCACGCTGCCCTCCGCGGATGCGAAATATGGCCTGTATTGCGCGGTGATTGTAAAAAGGGTTGATGCCAAGACCCGCGCCAAGACCAGCCTGAACGAACTGCTGCGAGGGGATTAAACTACCCTATCTTTGAGAAGCACTGCGCGGTTCCTGGGGGGAATGCATGTCTGCAATGAAGCGGCTGTTCCAGGTGATGGCGGAGAAGAAGGCCTCCGACATCTTCGTTTCGGTCGGCGCGCCGATCAACATCAAGCTCAACGGCAACGCCATGCCGATCAACCAGACCGTGATGACGGCGGACACCGTGCGCCAGCTCCTCTACGAGGTGCTGAACGAGCGCCAGATCAAGGAATACGAAGAAGAGATGGAGCTGAACACGGCCTACGCCATGGAAGGCGTCGGCACGTTCCGCATCAGCGCTTTCCGGCAGAAAGGCTCTCCGGCCGTGGTCGTGCGCTACATCCCGGGCAGCATCCCGCCCATCGATTCGCTCGGCCTGCCGGAAGTGCTGAAGGAAGTGATCATGCAGAAGCGCGGCCTGATCCTGATGGTCGGCGCGACCGGCTCCGGCAAGTCGACCTCGCTCTCCTCGATGCTCGACTTCCGCAACGAAAGGAAGTCGGGCCACATCCTCACCCTGGAAGACCCGGTCGAGTACATCTTCCAGAACAAGAAGTCGATCGTGAACCAGCGTGAAGTCGGCACCGACACGAAGGCCTTCGAAGTCGCGCTGAAAAACGCGCTGCGGCAGGCGCCCGATTGCATCCTGATCGGCGAGATCCGCGACCGCGACACCATGACGTCCTCGCTGCAGTACGCGCCATCCGGACACCTCTGCCTCGCGACGCTGCATGCGAACAACAGCTACCACGCGCTCAACCGCATCATCAGCTTCTACCCGCTGGAGAACCGCCCCACCCTGCTGCTCGACCTTTCGGCCAGCCTGCAATCGGTCATCTCGCAGCGCCTGGTGCGCACCAAGACCGGCACCCG
>DATDCR010000147.1:0-7111 GCA_036524215.1 Burkholderiales bacterium | reverse complement strand
ATCGAGCAACGCATTGCGGCTTTCGCGCCGAGAAAGTCGAAAGGGATTTCCTACAGGGAGAGCGGGACCGGGCAGGCGCTCGTCTTCCTGCACGGCATCGGCTCTAGCTCGGCGAGCTGGCTCTTCCAGCTCGAGAAGCTGGCCGGCTACCGCCTCATCGCCTGGGACGCGCCCGGCTACGGCGAGTCCGATTGCCTGCCGGGCGAGACGCCGCGCGCGGCGGACTACGCGCAGGCGCTGCACGAGTTCCTCGATCGGCTGCTGCTGAAGGATGTCGTGCTGGTCGGCAATTCGCTCGGCTGCCTGATGGCGGCGAGCTATGCCGCCGCGCACGGCGAGCGCGTGCGCAGCATGATCCTCCTCAGCCCGGCGGGTGGACATGGTTCGGCGCCGGATCGCGAGCAGCGGTTGGCTGAGCGCTTGAAACAGCTAGAGGAGCTGGGACCCGAAGGATTGGCGGAGAAGCGCTCGCCGACGATCGTCGGCAAGCAGTCGCCGCGCATCGCGCTCGAGCTCGTGCAATGGAGCCAGCGGCGCATTCGTCCGCAGGGCTACCGGCAGGCGATCCATTGCCTCGCGCAGGGCCGCCTCGCCGACGATGCCCCGCGATTCACGAAGAAGGTGCTGGTCGTCTGCGGCAGCGAAGACATCGTCACGCCGGAGGCGAGCTGCAAGGCGATCGCCAATGCGTTCCCGCGCGCCGAATACCGGACGCTGCAGGGCCTCGGCCATGCGCCGCATGCCGAGGCCCCGCACCTCGTCAACGACCTGGTCCGCGGCTTCGTGCCACGCTGAATTCGGGGACGGAGCCCTAACTGCCCCGGGCTCCGTCCCCGCCGGAGTTAGGGCTCCGTCCCCGAATTAGGCGGCTTTCTCTTCGGCGCGCTGCTCGACCGGCTTCGACTCGCGCGAGAGGTTGAGGGCGGTGTTGATGAGGGCGACGTGCGAGAAGGCCTGCGGGAAGTTGCCGAGCTGGCGGCCCGAGCGCGGGTCGTACTCCTCGGCGAGGAGCCCCACGTCGTTCGCCAGCCGGCAAAGGCGCTCGAAGAGCACGCGCGCCTCGTCGCGCCGGCCGAGCATGATCAGGCAGTCGGCGAGCCAGAAGCTGCACGCGAGGAACACCCCCTCCCCCGGCGGCAGGCCGTCGAGCGACTCGCGCGTGCGGTAGCGAAGCACGAAGCCGTCCTCGGTCAGCTCGCGCTGGATGGCTTCGATGGTGGCGCGAACGCGCGGATCGCTGCACGGCAGGAAGCCGGTGAGCGGGATCAGAAGCAGGCTCGCGTCGAGGTCGTCGGAATCGTAGCTCTGTACGAAGCTGCCGCGCTTCTCGTTCCAGCCCCTGGCGCAGACGTCGGCATGGATGCGCTCGCGCAGCTCGCGCCAGTGCTCGACCGGCCCGGACCGGCCGAAGCCCTCCACCGCCTTGATGGCGCGGTCGAAGGCGACCCAGCACATGATCTTCGAGTAAGTGAACTGCCGCCGCGGGCCGCGGATCTCCCACAGCCCTTCGTCGGGCTCCTGCCAGCAGGTCTCGAGGTGCTTGAGCAGCGCGCGCTGCACGTCCCAGGCGGCCTTGTGGTTGGGCAGCCCGGCCTTGAGGCTGTTGTGCAGGGCGTCCATCACCTCGCCGTACACGTCGAGCTGCAGCTGGCTCGCCGCGGCATTGCCGATGCGCACCGGCGCCGAGCCTTCGTAGCCCGGCAGCCAGTCGATGGTGAGCTCCCGCAGCCGCCGCTCGCCGCCGATGCCGTACATGATCTGCATCTGGCTCGGCGCGCCCGCCACGGCACGCACCAGCCAGTCGCGCCACGCCTGCGCTTCGTCCTTGTAGCCGGCGTTCATCATCGCGAGCAGGGTGAGCGTCGCATCGCGCAGCCAGCAGAAGCGGTAGTCCCAGTTGCGCACGCCGCCCAGGCGCTCGGGCAGCGACGTCGTCGGCGCGGCGACCACTCCGCCGGTGGGCCCGTAGGTGAGCGCCTTCAGGGTGATGAGCGAGCGGCGCACGAACGGCTCCCATTCGCCGGCCGGATGGCAGCGCCCCGCCCACTTCTTCCATGCGTCTTCCGTCGCGGCAAGCGCCGCTTGCGCGTCGAACGGCCGTGGAATGCCCAGATGCGACGCGCTGTGGGTAAGCGTGAAGGCGAGCTCCTCGCCCGCCTTCACTTCGAACTGCGCGCGCGTGGTCAGGTCCTTGCCGCGAAGCGGGACCGGCGAGCGCAGCACTGCCATGTCGGGACCGGCGATGGCGCGGATGCCGGTGCCGTCCGGCAGGCGGGTCACCCACGGCACCGACGCGCCGTAGTCGAAGCGCAGGACGAGCTCCATCTCCATCTTCACCTGGCCGCGCCTGCCGATCACCAGGCGCGCGAGGTTGCAGTGCTCGTCGCGCGCCGGCATGAAGTCCACCAGCGTCGCCGCGCCATCGGCCGTCTCGAAGTGCGTCTCGAGGACCAGCGTGTCGTCGCGGTAGCGGCGCGTGGTGGTGAATTCGCCCGCCGGTGCGAGCTTCCAGCGGCCGTGCTCCCGCCTGCCGAGGAGCGCGGCGAAGCACGCCGGCGAATCGAAGCGCGGCCAGCACAGCCAGTCGATCGAGCCGTGGCGATCGACGAGCGCTGCCGAATGGCAGTCGCCGATCAGTGCGTAGTCTTCAATCTTCAAGCACCAGCACCGTCTTCACGTCGTTCTCGCGCTTCTCGTACGCCTGGTCCCACTTCTCGAGCGTCACGCGGCGCGTGATGAGTCGATCGAGCCACGCGCGATTCGCGCCGGCGAGCGCCTCCGCCGCGGCGTGATAGTGGCGCAGGTTCGCGTTCACCGTGCCGAACACCACGCGGTTCTCGAGCACCATCGACTGGTTGAGCTTCGCGACATCGAACGAAGCATCGAGCTGGCGACCGCCAAGACCCGTAAGGCAGACGATGCTGCCCGGCGCGCTGCCGCTCACAGCCTGCACGATGAGCGAGGGCGAGCCCGTGCATTCGATGACGATGTCCGGCTCGAAGGCGGGGAACTTGCGGTGGTAGTTCGCGCCGAGATCGCGCACGAGCGCCGGTTTCGGCCCCGTGTCGTTGCGGTCCATGACGTGCGTCTCGAGCCCGCGCTGCACGCCCATCAGCGCCGCCATCAGGCCGACCGGGCCGGCGCCGGTGACGAGCACGCGCTGCGGCGCCCAGCGCGCGCGGCGGCCGATGCGCTCGATGTGCTCCCACGCCTTGGCCAGCACGCTCGCCGGCTCGAGCAGCACCGCGGCGAGGCCGAGCACCGGCGTCACCTTCACCGTGAAGCCGGGGTCGCTCCTCCAGCGCTCGGCGGCGAAGCCGTCCGCCTGCTTGATGCCGCGCTCGGTATAGCGGCCGTTGCGGCACATGTCCCACTCGCCCAGCGCGCAGTTCGGGCACGGCACAGGGTCGGGATGGCGCACGATGCCGACCACCATGTCGCCGGTGAGAAAGCCGCTGTGCGCCGGCGCGCTGATCACCCGGCCGAGCGACTCGTGGCCCAGCACCAGGCGCTCGCTTCCCGGGCTGGGCTCGCCATAGCGGCCGTCGATCAGCTCGCGGTCGGTGCCGCAGATGCCGACCGCCAGGGCGCGGACCAGGATCGAGCCCTGGGCCGCCACCGGCTCGGGGATGTCGTCGAGGCGCTGGGAGCCGGTCCGGCCCGGTTCGAGCGTGACGGCGTGCATTCTTACCAGACCTCTGCGCCCGGGCCTTAGTTCAGGCATGCTCGCGGGCCATGAAAGACGCCGTCGACATCGCCTTCGCCATTGCCGTGGTCGTGGCGGCGCTCGTCGCCTCCGGGCATGCGGTGATCTACAAGCGCGATTCGCGCTCGGCGGCGATCTGGCTGGTGGTGGTCTGGCTGCTGCCGGCGCTCGGCGCCCTCGCCTACGCCATCCTCGGCGTGAACCGGGTGCAGCGGCGCGCCCTGCGCATGCGCCGCGGCATGGTGCGCCATCGCAGCGATGCGCAGTTCCCGGCGAGCGACCCCGGCACGCATTTCGTGCCGCTCGCGCGCCTGGTGAGCAACATCGTCGAGCGGCGGCTCGTGCCGGGCAATACGGTCGAGCCGCTGGTCGACGGCGCGAGCGCCTTCCCCGCCATGCTGGAGGCGATCAACGGCGCGAAGAGCTCGGTGGCGCTCGCCTCGTACATCTTCGACGGCGACGGCATCGGCGAGGAATTCGTCAATGCCCTCGCCGCCGCCATGAAGCGCGGCGTGCAGGTGCGCGTGCTGATCGACGACGTCGATGCGCGCTGGTCCAAGTCGAGCGCCGTCAAGCCGCTGACCGCGCTCGGCGTCACGGTCGCGGTGTTCAACCCGCCGATCGTGCCGGCGCGGCTGCACGCCATGAACCTGCGCAGCCACCGCAAGATCCTGGTCGTCGACGGCGCGATCGGCTTCACCGGCGGCATGAACGTCGATCGCCGCTACTGGAACGCGCAGGCGCCGGAGAGCGCGTTCCGCGACCTGCATTTCCGCCT
This sequence comes from Burkholderiales bacterium, assembly GCA_036524215.1. GTDB lineage: Bacteria > Pseudomonadota > Gammaproteobacteria > Burkholderiales > SG8-39 > SCGC-AG-212-J23. Next base: position 2,627 of record DATDCR010000147.1, on the reverse strand, counting down.
GCGCGGGCCGGTCGTCGGGCAGCTGATGGAGATCTTCGCCGACGACTGGCAGTTCACGACCGGCGAGGCGCTGCGCGGAATGCCGTGGTTTCCGCGCCTCGCGCCGGACGGCGAGGTGCTCGCGCGCGCGATCGAGGCCGGCCCCGACGAATCGATCGAGCGCCTTCGCTGGGCGATTCTCGGCGGCCTGAACGCCGCGCAGCGCTCGATCCGCATCCTCACGCCCTACTTCATCCCCGACCAGACGCTCGTCTCGGCGCTCGACGCGGCGGCGATGCGCGGCGTGGAGGTCGACATCGTGATTCCGCAGACGAGCGACCTGCGGCACGTGCACTGGGCGATGTTCGGGCAGCTCTGGCAGGTGCTCGACCACGGCTGCCGGGTGTGGACGCGGCCCGGGCCCTTCGATCACTCCAAGCTGCTGGTGGTCGACGGCGCGTGGACGCTGCTCGGCTCGGCGAACTGGGACGCGCGCAGCCTCCGGCTCAACTTCGAGATGAACGTCGAGTGCTACAGCGTCGAGCTCGGCGCGCACATGGACGGCCTCATCCAGGCGCGCGTCGCCGCGTCGCAGCAGCTCACCCTGGCGGCGATCCTCGAGCGTCCGCTCTACGTCAAGCTGCGCGACGGCGTGGCGCGGCTCTTCGCTCCTTTTCTCTGACGCCCTGACGAGCCGTTGGCCCTTGTGTACGGCATCGGACATTGCGCAAAATGGCCGCCATGGCCACCACCGCGTCGGCGCGCCCGGACCCGCTGCAGAATCAGCTGCTCGCGGCGCTCCCTGACGCCGACCGCAAAAGGCTTGCGCCGCGGCTCGAATTCGTCCGCATCGAGCTTGGCGAAGCCTTGTACGAGTCCGGCAGCCCGCAGGGGTACGTGTACTTCCCCGTGAGCGGCATCGTCTCCCTGCTCTACGTCACGAAGACCGGCGCCTCGGCCGAGCTCGCCGTCGTCGGCGACGAAGGCATGATCGGCATTGCGCTCTTCATGGGCGGCGAGACCACGCCGAATCGCGCGATCGTGCAAAGCACCTGCGAGGCCTATCGCATGAAGGCGGCTTCCCTGAAGGACGAATTCGCGCGCGGCGGGCCGGTCCACCTGCAGCTGCTCAAGTACACGCAGGCGCTCATCACGCAGATCTCGCAGACCGCGGTGTGCAACCGCCACCACAGCGTCGAGCAGCAGCTCTGCCGCTGGCTGCTGCTCAGCCTCGACCGCCTGCCGGTCAATGAGCTGAAGATGACGCAGGAGCTGATCGCCAACATGCTCGGCGTGCGCCGCCAGGGCGTCACCCAGGCCGCGCGCGAGCTCGAGAAGCGCGGGTTGATCCGCTACCAGCGCGGCACCATCGTGGTGCTCGACCGGCCGGGCCTGGAGGCGCGCGCGTGCGAATGTTACAGCGTGGTCAGGCACGAGTACGACCGGCTGCTGTCGCCGATCCACTAGGGCCATTTGCCCCTGGTCGCTGCGTCCGCTACCGGACAGAGGCGCCTTCCCGCCCGCTGCTATAAGAGGATGTGAAAGACAGCGCCATCGAGTCGCGCCAAGGGTATCTGGCGGTCGACTGCCGCAGCGCCGACGCGCGCGCGATGTCGCAGGCCTGCCGCGCGCTCGCCGTCGAGTGCCTCGAGAAACAGATCAACCGCGTGCTGATCGATGCCATCGAATGCGACCCCGAAGGCCACTACGCCCTGCGCGATGCCTTCACGATGATGATCCTGGCCGGCATTCCGGACCGGTTCAGGCTCGCTCTGCTCACCGACGTGCCGCACGTGCGAGTGCTGTTCGCCGACCTGCAGCGAGACCTGCGATTGCTGAACATCGAGGCAAGGCTCTTCGGGCGCGAGAACGAGGCCGTCGAATGGCTCCTTCCCGCGAGCGCGGGGCGCGCCGCCGAAACGCAGCGCCGCGCCGAACAAGCGGCCTGAAATGGCGAGGCGGCGCCCGGTACCGATGCAGCAAGACGTCTACGCGAGCACCTTGTGCCGCGCGCTCGAGCTGCACGACGGCGTCATCTATGCGCTGGCATCCGAGCTGCGATGTCCCGACGCGACCTTGCGTCGCTGGATGGCCGGCGCGGCGATGATGCCGGCCCGGGCCTTCAAGAAACTGGTCAACCTCGTCATGGACTACGAGGCGGGCCAGGCGGCAACGCCCGCTCCCGAGCTTGCAGGGTTCAAGGCCAGCCTCAGCTTTCGCGCCGCGGGACTGTTCGCTCAGTGCCCCAACTGCGGCGCCACGGCCTTCGTCGCGGAGACTTCCGCGCCGCGGCTGACCGACCGCTTGTCGTGCTCGTCGTGCGCGGAGCCGGTGGTCCATGGCGAATTGCTCGTCGCGCTGGTCGATGGCCTGCGCGCACGCATGCAGGCGCGCACGCATGACCACGAAACCGCCGGCGCAGCCACAGGCAAGCTCGAGGACGGAGGCGCCGCCCTGTAGGAGATACCCGCTGAGCTCTTCCGACCAAGCACGGCGTTTTCTCTTCGTCCTCCTGCTCGGCAGCCTGGCCCTGGTCGGCATGATCGTATGGCCGCTCGCTTACGCGCTTCTCCTCGCTGCGGTGCTCGCGGTCGTGCTCTCGCCGCTGCAAAGACGCGTCGCCCGCCGCCTCGGCGGCCGCCGCAAGC
>DATDCR010000146.1:0-29124 GCA_036524215.1 Burkholderiales bacterium | reverse complement strand
AAGCGCTCGACGAGCCAGAACCCGGCGTTATGCCGGGTTCGCTCGTATTCCTTGCCCGGGTTGCCGAGCCCGACAACGAGCCGGATGGACACCGCTTACTTCTTCTCTTTCTTCTCGGCGGCCGGCTTCTCGGCAGCTTTCTCGCCCTTGGCGCCGCCCTCGGCCGGCGCTTCGCCTTCCTTCGGCGCGGCCGTCTGCTCGGTGGTCGGCACTTCGGACGCCGCGACCGCGGCTGCGGCCTGGGCGGCTTCCTCTTCCTCGGTGATCAGCGCCGGCACCACCACCGTCGCGACGACCGGGTTCTCGTTCTTGTGCAGGACCGCCTCGACGCCTTTCGGCAGCGCGAGGTCGCGCACGTGCATCGACTTGCCGACCGTGAGGCCGGCGAGATCCACCTCGATGTACTCGGGCAGGTCGTCCGGGAAGCACGTGACGTCGAGCTCGTTCAGCACGTGGTTCGGCACCCCGCCCTGCTCCTTCACGCCCGGAGAGATCTCGGCGTTGACGAAGTGCAGCGGCACCTTCATGTGGATCTTCTTGTCCTTCGAGACGCGCTGGAAGTCGATGTGCTGCACCTGGGCCTTGAACGGATGCATGTTGACCGCGCGCAGCAGCACCTGCTCCTTGGCGCCGCCGACATCGAGCGTCAGGATCGAGGCATGGAACTTCTCGTTCCTCAGGTTGAAGAACAGATCCTTGTGGTCGAGCTCGATGTTGAGCGCGTCCCGGTCGCCGCCGTAGACGATGCCGGGTACCTTGCCCATGCGGCGCAGACGGCGGCTCGCACCCGTCCCATGCGCCTCGCGCTTGCGCGCGCTGATTTCGATTGCCATTGCGTTGTGCTCCTAGTTAAAGCCCGCACCCGCGACCAGGTACCGGGCGGTTGAGATTCCTATTCGATGAAGAGGGAGCTCACCGATTCCTCGGTGTAGATGCGGAGGATCGTCTCCGCAATCAGCCCGGCTACGGAAAGGCTGCGAATCTTCGCGCAGGCGCGCGCGTCGGCGCGCAGCGGGATCGTATCGGTCACCACCAGCTCGTCGAGCGGCGACTGCGCGATGCGCTCGACCGCCGGCCCGGAAAGCACCGCATGGGTGCAGTAGGCAACCACCTTCGTGGCGCCTTCGTCCTTCAAGACCTGCGCCGCTTTCACCAGCGTGCCCGCCGTGTCGACCATGTCGTCCATGATGACGCAGGTGCGGCCCTTCACTTCGCCGATCACGTTCATCACTTCGCTGACGTTCGCCTTCGGGCGGCGCTTGTCGATGATGGCGAGGTCCGACTCGAGCCGCTTGGCGAGCGCGCGCGCGCGCACCACGCCGCCGACGTCGGGCGACACCACGATCAGGTTGTCGTAGCGCTGCTTCCACACGTCGCCGAGCAGCACCGGCGCCGCGTAGATGTTGTCGACCGGCATGTCGAAGAAGCCCTGGATCTGGTCCGCGTGCAGGTCCATGGTCAGCACGCGCGCCACGCCCACCGAGGTGAGCATGTTGGCCACCACCTTCGCGCTGATCGCCACGCGCGCCGAGCGCGGGCGCCGGTCCTGGCGCGCGTAGCCGAAATAGGGGATGGCGGCGGTGACGCGCGCGGCGGAAGAGCGCTTCAGCGCGTCCACCATCACCAGCAATTCCATCAGGTTGTCGTTGGTTGGCGCGCAGGTCGACTGCAGCACGAAGACATCCTTGCCGCGCACGTTCTCGAGCAGCTCGACCATCACCTCGCCGTCGGAGAACTTGCCGACGATGGCGCGGCCGAGCGAGAGGTTGAGGTGCTTCGCCACGTCCTGCGCCAGGCGCGCGTTCGCGTTGCCGGTGAACACCATCAGGCGGTCGAGCGCGGCGCTGTGCATTCCGGTGTTCATGGCGGTCACGGGCGATGGCTGGGGAGGAAGGATTCGAACCCTCGTATGGCGGAATCAAAATCCGCTGCCTTAACCAGCTTGGCGACTCCCCAGTTGTTGTTAATCGACCCAGTCATGAAGCGGATGGTGATCGAGGCCCTGCGCTATGAATCCACTCATTCCCGCCGGCAGCTGCGCATGCACCGATGCTGCTTCGGCTTGCGTCGCGAACTCGGCGAAGAGGCACGCTCCGGAACCCGTCATGCGCGCTTGCGGACACCGTTGCCGGAGCCACGCCAGCTGCGCTGCAACCTCCGGGTAGCGAGCGGTCACGACAACTTCCAGATCGTTCGCTCCCTGCCCAGGGAAAAAGGGCGGTATTTTGAGTCGTTTGGACTGCCCTGTCAACGCTAAGGCAAAGATTTCCTTCGTGGAAACCGCGACTTGCGGTGTGACGACGAGGTACCAGGCGCTCGGCAGATCAAGCCGCCGCAGCTCGTCGCCGATGCCTTCGCCAACGGCGTTGCGTCCGAAGACGAAGAACGGCACATCCGCGCCAAGCCGGGCGCCAAGCTGCATCAGCTCCTCGCGTTGAAGCCGAAGCTGCCAGAGGCGGTTCAGCGCCACGAGCACCGTGGCGGCGTCCGATGAGCCGCCGCCCAAACCGCCGCCGACGGGAATCGTCTTCTCGAGCTCGATGTCGGCGCCCAAGCGGCAGCTGGTCTGCGTTTTTAGCAGCTGCGCCGCGCGCAGGCAGAGATTGTCGTCACCGAAGGCGCCGGAGAAGCGCAGCGCACCGTCCTCCCTTCGCTCGATGCGCACGCGATCGGCCCGGTCGATGAGGCGAAAGACGGTCTGCAACTCGTGGTAGCCGTCCGCGCGCCGAGCGAGGACGTGGAGAAAGAGATTCAGCTTCCCCGGCGCCGGGAGAGCGCTCATCGCCACTCGGAGATGGCGAGGCGCAGCTCGATGCCCTGATAGCGAAGCCGCATCAGCGCCGGGCGGCCTTGCGCATCGCGCTCCAGGTACTCGACCTTCCAGCCGCGGCTCTCGAGCGCCGGCGCCGGCCGTCCCTGCACCCAGTCGGCGAGCCCCTCCAGCGGCAGGCGGAAGCCGAGCACCCGCTCGGTCAGCGATTCGGTATCGGGTGCCCGGTATTCCTTCTGCTCTGCGGTGGTGAGCTGCACCGCGTCGCCTTCGCGCACGATGCGCGCGACGCCCTGGCCGAGCGGCGTGCTGATCAGCATTTCGTCGCCGCCGCGCGCATGACGCCAGGCGACGTTGCCCGTGAAGGCTTCAGAGCCATAGCGCGCGGCGATGCGGCCGAGGAGGTCGAAATCGACGTTCGGCCCCGGCGGGCGCAGCGGAACCTGCGCACACGAACATAAGACGAACAGCGCAAAACAGAGCGCCCGCTTCACTTGCGCAGGCGCTTGATCGTCTTCTGCAGGGTTTCGTTTTCCGGCGCTGTCTTCAGCGATTCCTGCCAGACGCGGTTGGCCTCCTTGCGCTCACCGAGCATCCAGAGGACCTCGCCGAGGTGGGCGCCGATTTCCGCGTCCGGACGCGCCGCATAGGCCCGCTGCAGGGTTGCCGCCGCGCCCTTCAGGTCGCCTTCCCGGTATTGCACCCAGCCGAGGCTGTCCATGATGAAGTAGTCCTCGGGCGCCAGCTCGAGCGCTTTCTCGATCAGCTTGCGCGCTTCGCCGAGGCGCGTATTGCGCTCGGCAAACGAGTAGCCGAGCGCGTTGTAGGCGTGCGCGTGGTCGGGCTTCACTTCCATCAACTTGCGCAGGTTGTCTTCCAGCACGTCGTATTTCTCGAGCTTCTCGGCGGTCAGCGCGAAGTCGTACAGCAGCTCCGGCTGCTCTGGCTCCTGCTTGAGCGCCTTCTCGAGCAGCTCGAACGCTTCCTTGTTCTTGTTGGCGTCGCGCAGGAGCTGTGCCTCGGCCACCGTGAGCTGCACCTGCTCATCCGGGCTGTCGGCGCTTACGCGGCGCAGGTAATCGCGCGCCGCGTCGAGCTTGCCTTGCTTGGCCATCGCGTTTGCCGTGCGCAGACGCGCGGGCAGCGCGTGCTCGCCGTCGAGGATCTGCTCGTACCACTGGATCGCGCGCGGCCATTGCTTCTGCTCTTCGGCGATCTGGCCCAGTACATAGCGCGCGCCATCCGGGTCGCGATAGTCCTTGCTGGCCAGGAGCCGCTTCATGCTGTCTTCGGCGACCGCGTAATCCTTCAGCTGGAAGGCGGTCAGCCCGACCATGTAGATCAGCTGCGTATCGCCGGGATTGGCGGCGAGCAGCGCCTCGAACTGCTTGCGCGCCTCGGGCAGGCGCTTGTCGAAGATGAGCGCGCGCGCATAGTTGAGACGGCCTTCGCGAGAATTGGGATTGCGCTCGACGAACTCGCCCAGGCGTTTCGCCGCCTCGGCCGGCGAGCGCTTCTGCAGCACCTGCGCTTCCAATACCACGGGCACTTCCCAGTCCGGGCGCAATTGCGCGGCGCGATGGGCGGCATCGACGGCCGTCCTTTCATCGCCGGCCGCCGCGGCTGCCTGCGCGAGCGCGATATGCGCTTCGGGCAGCTCCGGATGACGTCCGGCGAGCGTGCGCACCACGCGCAGGTTCGAGGCCTTGTCCGGATTGCCGGCGAGCAGCCGGTTCAGCTGCAGAAACGCGCGCTCGAGATTGACGCCCTCGGCCGACAGCAGCTTCTCGAGATAGGGCTCGGCTTCGTCGACTTTCTTCGCCGAGACGAGAAGCGCGGCGACGACCTGGAGCGCGGCGGGCGATTGCGGCTCGATTTCGTGCCAGGTCTTCGCCGCCTCGAGCGCGAGCTCGGGCAGCTTGCCCTGGTTCGCGACTTCGACCGCGCGGCGCGCGATGCGCGCGTCGCCGGTGCGGCGCGCGAGCTCGAGATAGGTCTTCGCGGCGAGCGCGTAGTCGCCGCGCTGCTGGGCGATCTCGCCGAGGAGAAGCTCGTACAGCGTCGGCTCGTTCAGCTCCTTGGCGTCGAGCGCTTCGTCGCTTTGCCCACGCGCGACGCCGCTCAGCGCAAGCGCAGCCACTGCAGCGGAAATAAGCAGGCGGATCAGCATCTGGATTCGACCCATCTTAGGTATATTTGGTGCCCCGCACAAGCAAGCTCCCTGCAAGAATGCCCGAGCTTCCCGAAGTCGAAGTGACGCGCCGAGGACTTGCGCCGCATCTCGCCGGGCGCAAGATTTCCGGCGTCGAAGTACGGCAGCCGCGGCTGCGCTGGCCGGTGCCGAAGGCGGTGCGAGCGCTTACCGGGCGCACCGTGCGCGCCATCCGGCGGCGCGGCAAGTATCTTCTGGTCGATTGCGGCGACGGGCATCTCATCCTGCATCTGGGCATGTCGGGCAGCCTGCGCGTGCTGGCGGCCGGCACGCCGGCACAGAAGCACGACCACTTCGACTTGCTGCTGGGCGACCGGGTTCTTCGGCTGCGCGATCCGCGGCGCTTCGGCGCCGTGCTGTGGACAAGCGCGGACGTCGCCACGCACCCGCTGCTCGTCAACCTGGGCATCGAGCCCCTGACCCGCGCACTGGCGCCGGCCCGCCTGCACGCGCTTACGCGCGGCCGCCGTACGGCGATCAAGCTCTTCCTCCTGGACGGCCGGCAGGTGGTCGGTGTCGGCAACATCTACGCGAGCGAAAGCCTGTTTCGCGCCGGCATAGATCCGCGCACCCCGGCGAAGCGTCTGTCGCTCGAGCGCTGCGCGCGTCTTTCGCACGCCATCAAGCACACCTTGCGCTCGGCGATCCGCGCCGGGGGCTCGACGCTGCGCGATTTCGTCGGCGCCGACGGCCATGCCGGCGAGGCGCAGCGGCGCTATTGGGTCTACGACCGTGAAGGCAAGCCGTGCCGCCGCTGCGGCACGCCGGTGCGGCGGCTGGCGCAAGGGCAGCGCTCGACCTTCTTCTGTCCGAGCTGCCAGAAGTAACTAGCTCTTCAGCTTCTTTTTGAAGCGGGCGACGACGCGCGGGTCGACGAACTTCGACACATCGCCTCCCAGGGTGGCGATCTCGCGCACCAGCGTGGCGGAAATGAACATGTGCTGCTCAGAAGGCGTGAGGAACACCGTCTCGAGGTCGGGGTAGAGGCTGCGGTTCATGCCGGCGAGCTGGAACTCGTATTCGAAATCCGACACCGCGCGCAGCCCGCGCAGCACCACGCGCGCGCGCTGCTGGCGCACAAAGTCGATCAGCAGGCCCTCGAAGCCGACCACCTCGACGTTCTTGACGTTGCCGAGCACTTCTTTTGCGATCTCGACACGCTCGGCGAGGGTGAAATAGGTTCGCTTGGCGCGACTGTCCGCGATGCCGACCACCAGCACGTCGAAAAGCGTGCTCGCCCGGCGCACGAGATCCTCGTGCCCGCGCGTGAGCGGATCAAACGTTCCGGGATAGATCGCCCTGATCATCGCAGCTCCACTCGAAAAGCTGGTAACTCACCTGGCCGGCCCGCGATCGCTTGCGCTCGAGCCAGCCTGCCGCCGGCTCGATCGGCGCCGCGGACTCGATGTAGATGCGCGCGCCGCGGTTCAGGCGCTGCTCGAGCCTCGGCAGCACGGCCGGCAGCGCATTCTGCCTGAACGGCGGATCGAGGAAAACCACGTCGAACCGCTCCTGCGTTGCGTCGAGATACGCGATCGCGTCGCCGTGCACGAGCTCGACGCTGCGGGCGCCGATCATGGCGCGCGCCGCTTCGAGCGCGTCGAATGCGGCGGCGTCGTTCTCCACCATGACGACGCGCGCGGCGCCGCGCGAGGCCGCCTCGAAACCGAGCGCGCCGCTGCCGGCGAACAGATCCAGGCAACGCTGGCCGTCGAGCCATTGTCCGAGCCAGTTGAAGAGCGTCTCGCGCACGCGGTCGGGCGTCGGGCGCAGCCCGGGACGCGCGGCGACTTTGATGCGCCGACCGCGGAATGCGCCGGCGATGATGCGGACTTGCCCGGGCGTGGCCGCCTTTTTGTGATGTGTAAAATTCACTGAATCCATGGTAGCAGCGCTGTCCTGGGCCGCGCGCCTGAAGGCCGGCCTCGCGCGTACGCGCGAGGTGCTGAACACGCCCGTCTCCGAGCTCTTCGTCCGCCGGCGCGTCGACGAGGCGCTGTTCGAGGAGCTGGAAACTGCATTGCTGCAGGCCGACTGCGGCGTTGCGGCGACGCAGTGGCTGCTCGACGCGCTGCGTGAGCGCACGCGCAGGGAGCGCATCGAGGACGGCGAAACCTTGAAGGGCGCGCTGAAGGACGCGCTGACGCAGCTGCTCACGCCTCTCGAGAAGAGGCTCGAATGCAGCCAGGCGCGGCCTTGCGTAGTGATGATTGCCGGCGTGAACGGCTCCGGCAAGACCACCTCGATCGGCAAGCTCGCCAAGTGGCTGCAGTCCCAAGGCAAGAGCGTGCTCCTCGCGGCCGGCGATACCTTCCGTGCGGCCGCGCGCGAGCAGCTCGCGGCCTGGGGCGAGCGCAACGGTGTTGCCGTCGTCTCGCAAACGACGGGGGATGCCGGCGCCATCGTGTTCGACGCGCTCGGCGCAGCGCGCGCGCGCGGCATCGACGTCGTGATTGCCGATACGGCCGGCCGCCTGCCGACGCAGCTCCACCTGATGGAGGAGATCCGCAAGGTCAAGCGTGTCGCGGCCAAGGCGCAGGCCGGAGCGCCCCACGAAGTGCTGCTGGTCCTCGACGCCAACACTGGACAGAATGCGCTCGCGCAAGTGCGCGCCTTCGACGACGCGCTCGGCCTGACCGGCCTCGTGCTGACGAAGCTCGATGGCACGGCGAAAGGCGGCGTGGTCTGCGCCATCGCGCGCGAGCGCCCGGTACCCTTGCTGTTCGTGGGCGTCGGCGAAGGCATCGACGATCTTCGGCCCTTCGTGGCGCGCGAGTTCGCGGAGGCGCTGGTTGGTTAGCTTTTCCGCCGTCGCCAAGCGCTATCCGCGCGGCGAGGAAGCGCTCAAGAACGTGAGCTTCGCCGTCGAGCCGGGCGAGCTGGTCTTTATCACCGGGCGCTCGGGGGCCGGAAAATCCACTTTGCTCAAGCTGATCCCGGCGATCGAGCGCCCGAGTTCGGGCTCCGTCATCGTCAACGGCCAGAACGTCGGCGCGCTGAAACGCGCGGCGATCCCTTACCTGCGACGCAATCTCGGCCTCGTCTTCCAGGACCAGAAGCTGCTCTATGATCGCTCGGTCTACGACAACGTCGTGCTGCCGCTCGCCTTCTCGGAGCATTCGCCCAGGGAAGCGGCGCGGCGCGCGCGCGCCGCGCTCGACAAGGTCGGGCTGCTCGCGCGCGAGAAGTCGAACCCGATCCAGCTTTCGGGCGGCGAGCAGCAGCGCCTCGCCATCGCGCGCGCGGTCGTCAACCGCCCGTCGATCCTGATCGGCGACGAGCCGACGGCCAATCTCGATGCAGAATCCGCGCGCCGCATCCTCGACATCTTCGTGGAGTTCAATCGCGTCGGGGTCACGGTTCTTGTCGCGACGCACGACCTGGCGCTCGTCGCGCAATACGGCAAGCGCCTGCTGCGCCTCGAAGGCGGCCAGGTGCAATGAGGTCCTGGCTGCGCCAGCATCTCCACGCCTTCGCCCGGGCATTGCCGCGCGTCGGCGTGCTGAACGCGCTGGTCATCGGCGTCGCGCTCGCGCTTCCGACCGGGGGTTACGCGCTGGTGGAAAGCCTGCGCGCCGTGACCGGGCGGCTGACGCTCGATCCGCAGATTTCCGTCTTCTTGCCGGTCGATGCGAAGCGTGCCGACGCCGACGCGCTCGCCGCAGCGCTGCGGCGCGATGCCAGGATCGCTGGAGTGAGGTTCGTGCCGCGCGAGCAGGCGCTGAAGGAGCTCGCGGCCGTGCAGGGGCTCCCAGAGCTCGCCGCCGCGCTCGGGCGCAATCCCCTTCCCGACGCCTTCGTCGTGACCGCGCGCGAAGAAAGCATCGAACCGCTCGCGGCGGACCTCGCGAAGCTGCCCAATGTCGCGCACGTGCAGGCCGATGCGCTCTGGGCGCGGCGCCTGGCCGCCCTCGCCCGCCTTGGGCATGCAACGCTCTGGCTGCTGGCCGCGGTGCTCGGGGCCGCGCTCGTCGCCGTGACCTTCAACACCATTCGCCTGCAGATCCTCACGCAGCGCGAAGAGATCGAGGTCTCGAAGCTGATCGGTGCCACGGACGCCTTCATCCGCCGGCCTTTCTATTACAGCGGGCTCCTGCAGGGGCTCGCCGGTGGCATCCTTGCGCTCGTTTTGGTCGCCGGCAGCCTCGCCTTGCTCAACCGCCAGGTGAGGCCCCTCGCCGAGTCGTACGGGTCAAGCTTCACCTTCTCGTTCCTCGCGCCCGGCGATGCCGCGGCGGTCGCCCTTTTCGCTGGCCTGCTCGGATGGCTGGGCGCCCATCTCTCGGTTGCTCGCCATCTCCGGGCCATCGAGCCTTCCTGAAATGTTAGCCCTCGCTCTCGATACATCCTTGCCAAGGGAACAATCTAGCCCCTTAGCACTCCAATACCCCGAGTGCTAAACTTAGCGCCTCAAGGAGGGATGTCCATGGCCGTGCAAGCTACGATGCCTTTGCCCGTATCGGCTCTGATGCCGATGCCGACGGGGAGCCTCGAGGCTTACATCCAGACGGTGAACCGTTTCCCGCTCCTCAGCGCCGAAGAGGAGCGTGACCTCGCGACCCGCTTCCGCGCAGAAGGCGACATCGAGGCGGCGCGCCAGCTCGTCCTTTCGCACCTGCGGCTAGTCGTGGCGCTGGCGCGCGGCTATCTCGGCTACGGCCTGCCGCACGCCGACCTGATCCAGGAAGGCAACATCGGCCTGATGAAGGCCGTGAAGCGCTTCGATCCGTCGCGCGGCGTGCGGCTGGTCTCTTTCGCCATCCACTGGATCAAGGCCGAGATGCATGAGTACATCCTGCGCAACTGGCGCCTCGTGAAAGTCGCCACCACCAAGGCGCAGCGCAAGCTCTTCTTCAACCTGCGCTCGCTGAAAAAGGGGCTCACGACGATGTCGAGCGCCGAGGTCGAGCGCGTGGCCGACGAGCTGCACGTCAAGCCCGAAGAAGTGGTCGAGATGGAGACCCGCCTCTCGGGCCACGAGCTCGCGTTCGAAGGCGAACGCGACGACGACGAGGCGTACGCCCCGGTGCATTACCTCGCGGACGAGGCGGCCGAGCCGTATCGCGTGCTCGAAGCCGAGGAAAGCGAGCGCGTTCGTTCCGACGGGCTGAAGAAAGCGCTCGAGACGCTCGATCCGCGCAGCCGCCGCATCGTCGAGGCGCGCTGGCTGCGCGAGAAGGACGCCGCGACGCTGCACGACCTCGCCGCGGAGTTCAACGTCTCGGCCGAGCGCATTCGCCAGATCGAGGCGAAGGCGCTCGACAAGATGCGCAAGCTCCTCCCCGCGCCGGCCTAAGCGGCTTCCTTCAGCAAGGTCCGCAGGTCGTCGGCCAGGTCGGCCGCGATGCGTTCCGGCCGCACCAGCAGCCGCAGCCGCCCCTGCGCATCGATCACATAGGTCTGCGAGCTGTGGTCGACCGTATAGGCATCGCCCTGCTTGCGCTTCTCGAAGTAGATCTTGAATTCCTTGGCGACGCGCTGCGTCGCTGCAAGATCGCCGCGCAAGGCGACGAAGCGCGGATCGAAAGCATTCACGTACTGGACGAGGTCCTGCGGCGTATCGCGCTCGGGATCGACCGTCACTAAGAGCACCTGAACGCGCTGCGCGTCCGGGCCGAGCGTCTTCAGAGCGCCGGCAATATCGGCCAGCGTGGTCGGACAGACATCGGGGCAATGGGTAAAGCCGAAGAAGAGAACCACCACCTGGCCGCGAAAGTCCTCGAGCCGGCGCGGCTTGCCGGTTGCATCGGGAAGCTCGAGTGTCTTCCCATAGTCGACCCCTGTGATGTCGGTGCTCTTGAACTTCGGCCCGCCGCTGCAGGCCGCAAGCACCGCCAGGCTACAGATAATGGTCGACCAGGAGCGCAGCGAAGAGTGCAGCCAGGTAGGCAATGGAATAACGGAAGGTCTTCTGCGCCGCGGCATCCGTGTAGGCCACGTAGATGCGCAATGCGTGGCGAATGAATACGCCGCCGAGCACCACGGCGGCCGCCAGGTAGAGCACGCCGCTCATGCGCACGACGTAGGGGAGGAGCGTCACGCCGAACAGGATCAGGGTGTACAGCAGGACCTGTAGCCGCGTGTAATCGCGGCCGTGCGTGACTGGAAGCATCGGCACGCCGGCGCGCGCATAGTCCTGCGTGCGATACAGCGCGAGCGACCAGAAGTGCGGCGGCGTCCAGGCGAAGATGATGAGGAATAGCAGCATCGCCTCGGTGGTGACCTCGCCGCTCACTGCGGCCCAGCCGAGCACCGGCGGCATCGCGCCGGATGCGCCGCCGATCACGATGTTCTGCGGCGTGGCGGGTTTCAGGAACACGGTATAGATGACCGCGTAACCGACGAACGTGCCGAGCGTGAGCCACATCGTCAGCTCGTTGACGAAGTGCTCGAGAAGCCAGAGGCCGAGGCCGCCGATGGCGCCGGCGAAGACCACCGTCTGCAAGGCCGTCAGCTCGCCGCGCGGCAGCGGACGCCAGCGCGTGCGCTGCATGACGGCGTCGATCTTCAGCTCGACCAGGCAGTTCACGGCGGCCGCCGCGCCGGCAACGAGCGCGATGCCGACGGTAGCGGCAAGGAGGATCTGCGGCGGCACCATGCCCGGCGTGCCGAGAAACATGCCGATCACGGCGGTGAACACGATGAGCGACACGACGCGCGGCTTGGTCAGCGCATAGAAGGCGCGAAACCGCTGCGTCAAGCTGCCGGCGAGAACCTGGGTGGTCACAGGAGGAAAAGGAGGCCGCGAAAAGCGCGAAAGTCTAGCACGGGCAATGCCTTACCCGAAGCGCGAGTACTTGAGAAGGCGCTGCAGATCCTTGATCACTTTCAAGGGCTCCGGGTCCGGCGGAAACCGCATCATGAGGTTGCCGAGCGGGTCGACCAGGTAGATGTGGGCGAGCGGATCGCCCGGGAACGCCGCGATCAGGTCGGCGCCGGCCGGCGCGATGCGGCTGTCTTCGAGCGCAGTGACCAGGGGCGGCGCGGGCTTGCCGCCGTCGGTGATCAGCCAGAGGCGCTCGATGCGCCCGGCGTCCTTCCCTTGGGCGCGCCGCAGCTGCCGCACGGTGTAGAGCTTCCTCTCGCAAGCCGCGCCGCAAGGCGCTGCGTCGAGGGTGACGAGAACCCACTTGCCGCGTAGTGGCGTCAGCGGCCCTGCCAGGGCGCGCGGCGCGATGAGCTCGCCATAGTTGGCGGCGCTGCCGGCGCCCCATCGGAACTCATAGGCGAGCCAGCCGAGGATGAACGGCGCTGCGCATACGAGAAAGATTCCGGCGACCTTAAAGCGCGGCGACACGGCGAAAGCAAAAGAGGGCACCAAGGACGATGGCGAGACCGGCGAGCGAATACCACTGCAGTGCGTAGCTCTCGTGCTTCTCGAGGCCCAGGTCGGCGCGCGGCCAGTCGCGCAGCAGGCCATCGTCGATCTGCGAATGCTGCTCGATGACGAAAGGCTCGAGCGACAGGCCGGCCTCGGCCGCGAATGCGCCGATGTCCAGGTTCTGCCGCAGCGGACCCGGCGCGGGGTCGCCCGCCTGCAGGACGTGCGGCACCCGTTCGAGCGCGATGCCTTCGACGCGCACCTCTTCGAGCGGCGTGCGCACCTTCGGCAGCGATTCGCGCGAGCGCGGCGCCGCGATCCAGCCGCGATTCACGAGCACATGCCAGGATGATGGCCCGAGCTTGAGCGGCGTCACGACCTCGTAGCCGGGTTGGCCGCGCCGCAGCTTGTTATCGAGCAGCACGGTGCGCTCGCCGACGAATCGGCCGCGCGCCGCGACGCGGTGGTGGATCAATGGCGCCGCTTCGAGCGGGCCGGCGCTCAGCTCGACCGGTGGCGACTTCAGCGCCTGCTCGAGCGCGAGACCGAGGCTGCGCTTCTCATCCGCGCGTCTCGATTGCCAGTTGCCGAGGCTCACGAAAGCCACGCACGCGAGCGCTGCCGCGGCCAGCGCCCAGCCGCGAGGACGGAAAGAGTATCCTCGAAGCATGCGTTACGTCGTGATCGTCATGTTCGTGCTGGTCGTCGCCAGCCTCGCCTCGGCGCTCGTCTTCGTCTACCGCGACCGCAGCGGCTCGACACGCGCGCTCAAGGCGCTGGCGCTGCGCGTCGGCCTGTCGATCGCGCTCTTCGCGTTCCTGATGCTGGGCTACTACTTCGGCTGGTTTCGCGAACGTCTATAACCAGTAGACGAAGATGAACAGGCCGAGCCAGACCACGTCGACGAAGTGCCAGTACCAGGCGACCCCTTCGAAGCCGAAGTGCTGGTCGGGCTTGAAGTGCCCGGCAATGCAGCGGAAGAGAATCACGGTCAGCATGATGGCGCCGCACGTGACGTGGAAGCCGTGGAAGCCCGTCAGCAGGAAGAAGGTCGAGCCGTAGGCGCCGGTCGAAAGCTTCAGGTTGAGCTCCGAGTAGGCATGCCCGTACTCGAAGGCCTGCAGGCACAGGAAGACGACGCCCAGCGCGATCGTTGCCGCAAGGAAGCCGATCAGCTGGCCGCGCCGGTTCTCCTTCAGCGCCCAGTGGGCGATGGTGACGGTCACGCCCGAGCTCAGCAGGAGCAGCGTGTTGATCGCGGGAATGCCCCAGGCCGCCATCGGCGAGAACTGCTCGGCGAAGCCCGGCCCGGCGGAGGGCCAATGCGCGCTGAAGCCGGGCCAGAGCAGCGCATTGCTCTCGATGCTGGCGAGATCGGGCACCGAGTACTGCCGCACCCAGAACAGCGCGCCGAAGAACGCGGCGAAGAACATCACCTCGGAAAAGATGAACCAGCTCATGCCCCAGCGGAACGACAGGTCTTCCCAGCGGCCGTACTTGCCGCCCTCGGACTCGCGGATCACGTCGCCGAACCAGCGCACCATCATGTAGATCAGGATCATCAGGCCGGCGACGATCGAGACCCAGCCGCCCATGCGGCCGTTGAAGACGAAGACGGCGCCGAGCGCCATCAGGAACAGCGCGGTCGAGCCCATGATGGGCCACGGCATCGGCGCGGGCACCGAGTAGTGCGCCTGGCGCTCGGGGTTGGTCAGGGTGCTATGGGCCATTTCGTTTTTCTCCCTTGCCTTCTCAGCTGACGACGATGCGAACGATGGTGCGGATGGTGAGGATGAACAGCACCGCGAAGAGCAGCGCGAGGACGATCAGGTGCTTCGGATTCAACTGCGCGCGCTCGTGGTCGGCGCGGCGGCGGATGCCGAGGGCGCCAAACAGCACGGTCTTGACGGTATCGAGGAAGGAGGCGGGCTTCATGGTGGCGATCGTGAGAAGAGCCATCAGCTCTTGCCCCCGCCCACTTCGTAGAACGTGTAGGAGAGCGCGATGCTGCTCACGTCGCGCGGCAGCTTCGGGTCGATGACGAAGGTGACCGGCATGCGCCGGCGCTCGCCCGGTCCGAGCGTCTGCTTCGTGAAGCAGAAGCACTCGATCTTCTTGAAGTACTCGCCGGCGCGCTCGGGGCCGTAGCTCGGCACGGCCTGCGCCGTCACCTCGAGGTTGCGCTCGTTGGTGACCTCGTACTCCACGGTGGCCACCTCGCCGGGATGCACCTCGATGTGGTTGACAAGCGGCTTGAAGTGCCACGGCATGCCATGTGCGTTGGCATCGAACTCGATCGTGATGCGCCGCGTCGCATCGACCTGGGTGTTGGCCGGCGCGGCGCGCACCTCGCCGAAGGAGTTGACGCCCCACGCCGCGCAGATCTGGTAGTAGAACGGCACGAGCGCGTAGCCGAAGCCGAACATCCCCAGCGCGATTGCCGCGAGGCGGATGAACAGTTTGCGGTTGTCGCGCGCGCTCATTGCTTACCGATCAGCCAGTACTTCGCGATGATGCCGAGGAAGAAGGCCAGGGCCACGGTCGCGAGGATGAGCGCGGTTCTTGCGTTCTTCGTCATTCGTCGAAAGGAAACCCAATCACTTCAGGACCGGGGGCGTCTCGAACGTGTGATACGGCGCCGGCGTCGGCAGGTGCGTCCACTCGAGCGAATCGGCGCCCTCCCACGGCTTCTGGGGCGCGGTCGCGCCGCTGCGGATGGTCTTCAGCACGATGTAGAGGAACAGCAGCTGCGACAGACCGAAGCCGAAGGCGCCGATCGACGAGATCTTGTTCCAGGTCTCGAACATGAGCGGGTAGTCCGGGATGCGGCGCGGCATGCCCGCCATGCCGAGGAAGTGCTGCACGAAGAAGATCATGTTGAAGAAGATCATCGTCAGCCAGAAGTGGATCTGGCCGAGCCGCTCGTCGTACATCCGGCCGGTCCACTTCGGCAGCCAGAAGTAGATACCGGCGAAGGCGGCGAACAGCGCGCCCGCCACCATCACGTAATGGAAATGCGCGACTACGTAGTACGTGTCGTGCAGCTGGATATCGACCGGCACGAGCGACAGCACGAGCCCGGTGAAGCCGCCCAGCGTGAAGAGGAACAGGAAGCCGAGCGCGAAGAGCATCGGCGTCTCGAAGCTGAGCGAGCCCTTCCACATCGTCGACACCCAATTGAACACCTTCACGCCGGTGGGCACCGCGATCAGCGTGGTCGCGTACATGAAGAAAAGCTGGCCCGTCACCGGCATGCCGACCGTATACATATGGTGGGCCCAGACGATGAACGACAGGATGGCGATGCCGGAGGTGGCGTACACCATCGAGGCGTAGCCGAAGAGCGGCTTGCGCGAGAAGGCCGGAATCACCTGCGAGATCACGCCGAACGCCGGCAGCGCGATGATGTACACCTCCGGGTGGCCGAAGAACCAGAAGATGTGCTGGTAGAGCACCGGGTCGCCGCCGCCGGCGGCATTGAAGAAGGTGGTGCCGAAGTGCCGGTCGGTGAGCGTCATGGTCACCGCGCCGGCGAGCACCGGCATCGCCGCCACCAGCAGGTAGGCGGTGATCAGCCAGGTCCAGACGAACATCGGCATGCGCATCAGCGTCATGCCCGGGGCGCGCATGTTGAGGATGGTGGTGATGATGTTGATCGAGCCCAGGATCGAGCTCATGCCCAGGATGTGCACGGCGAAGATGGTGAAGTCCATCCCCATGCCCATCTGCACGGTGAGCGGCGAGTACATCGTCCAGCCCACGCCCGGCGCGCCGCCCGGCATGAAGAACGAGAGGATGAGCAGCGAGCCGGCGAACGGCAGCAGCCAGAACGACCAGTTGTTGAGGCGCGCGAAGGCCATGTCGGGCGCGCCGATCATCATCGGGATCTGCCAGTTCGCGAAGCCGACGAAGGCCGGCATGATGGCGCCGAACACCATGATCAGGCCGTGCATGGTGGTGAACTGGTTGAACAGATCCGGGTTGAAGAACTGGATGCCCGGCGAGAAGAGCTCCAGGCGGATGGCCATCGCCATGATGCCGCCGACCATGAACATCATGAAGCTGAACCACAGGTACAGCGTGCCGATGTCCTTGTGGTTCGTCGTCGTGATCCAGCGCAGGACGCCGCCGTACGGCCCGTGGTGGCCGCCGTGATCGTCGTGGGCGTGGCCGTGTCCGTGATCGTGGTTGTCGATGACTGCGCTCATGCGGGTTCCTCTGTTTCCGTGTTTATTTGCGCCGCGCCTTGACTTCGGCGGGCTGGACGATGCCGGACTTGTTGCCCCAGGAATTGCGCTCGTAGCTGATCACCGCGGCGAGCTCCGTGTCGGAGAGCTGCTTGGCGAACGCGGCCATCGCGGTGCCGGGCTTGCCGTTCAGCACGATGTCGATGTGCCCTTCCTTCCCCCCGCCGACCAGCTTCGATCCGGCGAGCGGCGGGAACGCCGGCGGCATGCCCTTGCCGGTCGCCTGGTGGCAGGCGATGCAGTTCGCCGCGTAGACCTTCTCGCCGCGCGCGATCAGGTCCTTCTCCTCCCATTTCTTGCTCGGATCGTCGGTCTGCGCGGCGGCGAGCTTCTGGCGCTCGCCCACCCACTTGCTGTAGTCCTCCCCCGAGACCACGCGTACCACGATCGGCATGAAGCCGTGCTCCTTGCCGCACAGCTCGACGCACTGGCTGCGGAAGGTGCCGGTCTTCTCGGGCCGGAACCACGCATCGCGCAGGAACCCCGGGATGGCGTCCTGCTTGGCGCCGAAGGCCGGCACCCACCAGGAATGCACCACGTCGGCGGCGGTGGTGATGACGCGGATCTTCTTGCCCACCGGGACGACCAGCTCGTTGTCGACCTCGAGCAGATAGTTCTCGCCTTTCGGGGCGTTGCCCTCGATCTGCTCGCGCGGCGTGGCGAGCATGGAGACGAAGCTGATGCCCTCGCCCTCGCCCTTCAGGTAGTCGTAGCCCCATTTCCACTGGTAGCCGGTGACCTTGATGGTCAGGTCCGGGCTCGAGGTGTCCTTCTGCGCGATGACGACCTTCGTCACCGGCCAGGCGATGATCACCAGGATGATCGCCGGGATCACCGTCCACAGGATCTCGACCGTCGTGTTCTCGTGGAACTGCTCGGCGACGTGGCCCTTCGACTTGCGGTGGGCGTACACCGAATAGAACATGAAGCCGAACACGCCGACGAAGATCACGATGATCAGCCACATCACGTACTGGTGCAGGTGGTCGATATCGCGCGCGAGCTGAGAGCCCGGCGTCTGGAAGTACCAGGCTAGGGCATGCGAGGCGCCGGAAGCAGCGAGGCCGGCCAGGCCGGCGAGCGCTGCGATGAGTTTCGATCCCTTCATCTTTTTTCTATCCTCGAATCAGATCCGCAGTCTCTTTCTCAGCTCGTCGGCGAACGCAACGCGCGACACGCCATCGAGATGGCGGCCGAGCGCCACCGCGCTCCTTCGCCCGCAAATCATCACTTGTGCACCTCTCACATCGATGCTCACGTCGCTCGCCTCCAGCTCGTAGCGCGCGACCTCCTCCGCCTGAGCGACCTCGACGCGCAGTCGTCCGCGGTCGAGCTCGATGCGCTCGTAGTCCGTCGCGTGGCGCGCCTGCTGCAAGAACGCGGCGGCCAGCAACAGCACCTCCAGCCCGGCAAACGGCAGAATTAGCCAGGCGCCCAGCAGCGCAAATCCGATTGCAATTGCCAATGCCATCGCCGCAAGCACGCCAAACACGGCGGCGAGCCCCGCAGGAGACATCGAGCAATTCCGCTTGAGGGTCAGGCTGAACCCGCCATGCTCCTCCCGGAACGCCAGCTCTCGCCGGGGGAACTCAACGCACGGCGCGCTCACGAGGCGGCGTAAAGTACCACAGGTGATTGCGCGCTCTCAAGAAATCCTCTTGAAAACACGAACTGTTTTCACGTCAGGCTCGGAAATATTTTGCCGCTTCCATGCATGGCCGTAGACCACCTCGTAGGTCATGCGCGGTGATGCGGCGAGCGCGTCGCGCACGCGCCGCCCAAAGCCGCGTCCCGCCAGCCCCCGCGGGCGATCGACGCGCGCGTTGGTCTGGCCGCTGGCGCGCAAGTCGTCGAGCACGCGCTCGCCGCGACCGTAGTCGATCGACAGAAACTCCATGTCCATGACAGGGGCGTTGAAGCCGGCGGCGACGAGCATGTCACCGAGATCGTGCATGTCGATGAATGCATGCACCCTTGCGACCCCGGCGGCGGCGCGCAGTTCCTTCAGCGTGTCGGGACCGAGCGTGCTGAACATGAGCAGCCCGTTGGGGGCCAGCACGCGCTCGAACTCGCGGAACGCTGCCAGCGGATCGTTCGACCACTGCAGCGCCATGTTGCACCACACAAGCTCGACGCTCGAGCTGGCGAGCGGCAGGCGCGAAAAATCGCCGCAAACGCACACCGGCCCGCGTCGCAGCCAGCGCGCAAGGCGTCGCGGCCGAGGCAGCACCGGCAGCGCGTAATCGAGCGCGATGAGCTCGGCGCCGCGATAGCGACTGACAAGCGCGTCAGCCTCGCGCGCCGGGCCGCTGCCGGCATCGAGGATGCGGCGCGGCGCGATCTTCACGTACTGCAGCCGCGCGAGCATGCGCTCGCCCACTTCCGCTTCGAGCCGCGAAGCGGCGGCGACAGTGCTGGCGGCGCGGGCAACGCGCCGGCGCGCCAGCGCGGCGTCAATTCCCGGAAAGCGCTCGCTCAATCGCTGCCGCGACCGCGAGGATGCGCCGGTCGCTGCCGGCCGCCCCGCAAACCATCAGGCCAACGGGGGCCGTGCCTCGTTCATGGCAGGGAAGCGTCACCGCGCAGCCATCGAGGAAGTTGATCAGGCCGGTGTTGCGCATGATGCGGAAATTCCAGCGGAAGTAGCTTTCCTCGCTGGCTTGCGTTTCCGCGATCGTCGGCGCGACGCAAGGCGTGGTCGGCATGACGATCGCATCGAAGGCCGCGGCGAGCATCCCGACTTCACGCATGTAGCCTTCGCGCAGCTGCAGGAGCTCGACGTAGTCCGCGCCGGTGAGCGTGGTGCCCATCGAAATGCGTTTGCCCACCCGCGGATCGTATTCTGCGACGCGAGCGATGTAGGGCTTGTGCACGTGCACGACTTCGGCGCCGGCAAGGCCGCCGCCCTTGAAGTACTCGTCCTGGCGATCAAACGCGGGCACCGCGATTTCTTCGATCTGCGCGCCGGCGTTGGACAGGCGCTTCAGGCTGCGCTCGAACGCCCGGCTTACCGGCGCGTCGAGGTCGGAAATCGCGATCGAGCGCGGCAGCAGGAGCCGCAATCCCCTGGCGCTCCTCTCCACCAGAGTATCGGCATCGCCGCTCAGCACTGCGTCGTAGGTCGCGCAGCACGCCACGCTGTTGGCGAGCGGGCCGACGGAGTCGAGGGTGTAGGACAGCGGAAACGCGCCCTCGCGCGGCACGCGCCGCGCGGTCGGCTTGAATCCGACGACGCCGCACAACGCGGACGGCTGGCGAATCGAGCCGCGCGTATCGGAGCCGAGCGCCATCACGCTCATGCCGTCGGCCTGCCCCACCGCCGCACCCGAGGACGAGCCGCCCGGCACGCGGCCGGTGCTGCGGTCCCACGGATTGCGCGGCGTGCCATAGTGCGGATTGAGCCCGACGCCGCCGAAGGCGAACTCCACCATATTGGTACGGCCGATGAAGACGGCGCCCGCGGCGCGAAGCCGCGCGACGGCGCCCGCGTCCTGCCTCGCCTCGATGGCGAGCACCTTCGAGCCGGCGCGCGTCACGTCGCCCGCCACATCGAACAGGTCCTTGAGCGAGACCGGCAGGCCATCGATGCGCGAGCGGCGCACGCCGGCCTTTCTCAGCTGGTCCGAATAGTCGGCGTCGCGGCGCGCCGACTCGGCATAGACCTTCAGGAAGGCGCGCGCGCCTTCGCCGTCGGGCGCCGCGATACGCTGCAGCGCCTCCTCGACGAGTTGCCGGCTCGTCGTGCGACCGGCCGTCAAGTCATGCTCGAGCTGGGCTACAGTCCACATGGGGCGCGAAGATAGCATGCGAGAAAAGCTGGCGAGCCTGCCTTTGCGGGTCACTTCGTTCTTGTTCGGGGGCAACTGCTTCATCTGCAGAGGCGCCTCGCGCGCCTTGCTGTGCACCGCATGCGAAGCCGACCTGCCCTGCCTCGCGGCGCCGCTCTGTCCGCGCTGCGCTTTACCCACGCCCGCAGCCGCCGTGTGCGGGCGCTGCCTTGCCGAGCAGCCCGCCTACGATGCCACGATCGCGGCCTTCGCGTACGACTTCCCGGCCGACGCGCTCGTCCACGCGCTCAAGTTCCGCGGCGAGCTCGCGCTGGCGGCATTGCTGGGCGGCCTTCTCGGCCGGCGGCTCGGCAACGAGGGCGTCGATCACGTCGTGCCGGTGCCGCTCGCGCCCCGGCGCCTTCGCGAGCGCGGCTATAACCAGGCGGTGGAAATCGCCCGCCATCTGGGCAAAGGCGCGCCCGAGGTTTCACTCTGCGAGCGCACGCGCGACGCCGCGCCGCAGATGGAGCTGCCTTACGCCGAGCGCCAGCGCAACGTGCGCGGCAGCTTCCGCTGCACGCGGGAGCTCATCGGCGCACGCGTCGCCGTCGTGGACGATGTGATGACCACCGGCGCCACGCTCGATGAAATGGCGCGTACGCTGAAGAGGGCGGGAGCGATCCACGTCGTGAACTGGGTCGTGGCAAGGACGCTGCCGCGTGATTGACATCGTCCTGGTTCACCCCGAGATCCCGCCGAACACGGGCAACACGATCCGCCTCGCCGCGAACACCGGCGCGCGCCTGCATCTGGTCGAGCCGCTCGGCTTCACCATGGACGACAAGCAGCTCAGGCGCGCCGGGCTCGACTACCACGAGTACGCGAGCGTCGCGCTGCACCGGTCCTGGCCCGAGCTCGCGCAAGCCATGCAGGGACGCCGCATGTTCGCCTTCGACACGAGCGGCACGCGGCGCTTCACCGACGTGCGCTACGCGGCGGACGATGTGCTCGTCTTCGGGCGCGAGGCCGATGGCCTGCCGGCGTCGATCCTGGAGAGCTTCGCGCCGCAGCAGCGCCTGCGGCTGCCGATGCGACCGGGAAACCGCAGCCTGAATCTTTCCAATGCGGTGGCGGTCGCCGTGTTCGAGGCCTGGCGGCAGCTCGGCTTCGAGGGCGGCGCCTAGCGCTCCATCTTCGGATCGCGCGCGAGCAGCCGCTCGAGCGCCGCCGACGCCGTGAGGCGTCCGTCGAGCACGGCGCTCACCGCTTCGGTGACCGGCATCTCGACGTGATGCGCCGTTGCGAGGCGCGCCGCTTCCTTCGCCGAGTAGACACCCTCGGCGACATGCCCGAGCGTCGAGACGATTTCCGCGAGCGAGCGGCCGCGCGCGAGCTCCAGCCCGACGCGCCGGTTGCGCGAGAGGTCGCCGGTCGCGGTAAGGATCAGGTCGCCCGCGCCGGCGAGACCCATGAAGGTTTCCGGCTGGCCGCCGAGCGCAGCGCCGAGGCGAGCGATTTCGGCGAGCCCGCGCGTGATGAGCGCGGCGCGTGCGTTCATGCCGAGGCCCATGCCATCGGAAATCCCGGCGGCAATCGCCATCACGTTCTTGATCGCGCCGCCGATCTCCACCCCGACGAGATCCGTGCTGTAGTAGACGCGCATGCGCCCGCCATGCAGCGTCGCCGCAGCCTCTTTGGCAAACACCCCATCGCGCGCCGCAAGCGTCAGCGCGCACGGCAGGCCGCGCGCGACTTCCTCGGCGAACGAAGGGCCCGACAGCGCGCCGACGCGTGCGCGCTCGCCGAGCGTCGCGCCGGCGATCTGGTGGGGAAGCTGGCCGCTTTCGGCTTCGAACCCTTTGCAGAGCCAGACGAGCGGCGTCGAGCCTTGCAGCTGCGCGAGCAAGGAGCGCAGCCCGGCGACCGGCGTGGCGGCAAGGAGCAGCTCCGCCGACGCGATCGCCGCGCGCAAATCTGCCGTCACACGCACCGTGGAAGGCAGCTCGAAGCCCGGCAGATAACGCTCGTTGCGGCGCGTCGCGCCGATCTGCGCCGCCTGTGCCGGATCGCGCGCCCACAGCGCGACCTCCAGGCGCGGCGCGAGCACGCAGCTGATCGCGGTGCCCCAGGCGCCAGCGCCGAGGACCGCAACGCGCATCAGTTCTTCGCGACTTCGATGCGCGGCCCGAGCTGCGTCGGCGCGGCGTTCTGCTGCTGCTGCAGGTAAAGCGCCTCGAAGGACAGCGGCGCGAGGATCACGGGCGGGAAACCGGCGCGCGAGATGACGTCCGAGATCGTTTCGCGCAGGTAGGGGTAGATGACGGTCGGACAGGCGATGCCGAGAATCGGCCCCAGCTCCGCAGCCGGGATGTTGCGCAGGGCGAAGATGCCGGCCTGCACGCCTTCAGCGAGGAACAGCGTGCGCTCGCCGATGCGCGCCGTGACGGTCGCCGTGACGGTGACTTCGTAATAGCCCTCGGCGAAGTTCTGCGCCTCGGTGTTGATCTGCACCTCGAGCTGGGGCTGTACCTGCTCCATGAAGATTTTCGGCGCATGCGGGATCTCCAGCGAGAGATCCTTGACGTAGACCTTCTCGATCTGGAACGTGGCCTGCTGCGGGGCGGTTTCGCCGGCGCGTTGCGCTTGCTGCTCGTCCGTCATGGATTCGCCTTGAGTAAAGGATCAAGCCCGCCTTCGCGGTCGAGCTCGTACAGATCGTCGCAGCCGCCGATGTGACGCTCGCCGATCCAGATCTGCGGCACGGTGCGCCGGCCGCTCTTTTGCATCATCTCGCCGCGGCGCCGCGGCTCCAGATCGACGCGGACCTTGTCGATCTTCGCGCCCTTCTCCACCAGCAGCCGCTCGGCCGCCTGGCAGAACGGGCACGCCGCCGTGCAGTACATGAGCACTTTCGGCACTTATCGTTCCAGCGGCAGGCCGGCCTGCTGCCAGGCGCCGAGGCCGCCGGAAAGATTCAGCACGCGGGCGAACCCCTGCTTCTTCAGCGCCGCCGCGGCCTTGCCGGCGCGATCGCCGCTTTCGCAGTACACGATCACCGGACGGTCCTTGCGCTTGAGCAGGTCCGCGCCCGGCGCCTCGAGGCGCGAGAGCGGCAGGTTTCTCGCGCCGAGCACGTGGCCGGCGGCGTACTCGCCCGGCTCGCGCACGTCGATGACGAGCGCGTCCTCGCGATTGATGAGATGGGTCGCTTGGGTCGGCGTCACCGAGGGGCCCGCGGCGCTGCGCCGGATGAGCGGCCACAGCAGCATCGCGCCGGAGGCGATGGCGACGACGAAGAGCAGGAGATTATTGCGGACGAAATCCACGGGAGCCCGACATTATAATTGAGCGCGATGCCGAACATTCCCACGCGGCTCGTTCTCCTGCGCCACGGCGAGTCCACCTGGAACAAGGAGAACCGCTTTACCGGCTGGACCGATGTCGATCTTTCGGCGAAGGGCGTCGAGGAAGCGCGCACCGCCGGACGCCTGCTGAAGTCCGAAGGCTACGCCTTCGACATCGCATTTACCTCGGTGCTGAAGCGCGCCATCCGCACGCTCTGGCTCGCGCTGGACGAGCTCGATCGGCTCTGGCTCCCGGTGGAGAAGAGCTGGCGGCTGAACGAGCGCCACTACGGCGCGCTGCAGGGATTGAACAAGGCCGAGATGGCGGCCAAGTTCGGCGAGCAGCAGGTCCTCACCTGGCGGCGCAGCTACGACGTGCCGCCGCCCGAGCTGGCGCAGAACGACGAGCGCTACGAGGCGAAGGACCCGCGCTACGCCGGGACCCGGGTGCCGCAGACCGAATGCCTGAAGGACACCGTGGCCCGCGTCATTCCTTATTGGAACTCCGCCATCGCGCCCGCCGTCCGCGGCGGCAAGCAGGTGCTCGTCGCGGCGCACGGCAACTCCCTGCGCGCGCTGATCAAGTATCTGGATGGCGTGTCGGACGAAGCCATCGTCCAGCTGAATGTGCCGACCGGCATCCCGCTGGTCTACGAGCTCGACGACGCGCTGCGCCCGGTCAAGCACTATTACCTCGGCGACGCCGAAGAAGTCGCGAAGCGCATCGCCGCGGTCTCCGCGCAAGGCAAGGTCAAGGTCTGACGCGCGCCGGCGCGCTCTTGCTCGCCGCGGCGTTCGCCGCCACCCAGGCAAGCGCCGCGCAAGCGGCTCCTTCGGAGCGCGATCTGCAAGGCTTGCGCGCGCGCCTCGCGGCCCTGCAGCAGGAGCTCGACGCGAAGGAGACGCAGCGCCGCGAGGCGCGCGACGCGCTGCGCGAATCCGAGCGCGCCATCTCCGAGGCAAACCGCAAGCTCGCCGGGCTGCAGGCCGAAGGCCAGGCCCTGCGCGCCGAATCGGCGCGGCTTGCCCAGCGCCGGGGCGAGCTCGAGCGCGCGCTCGCGCAGCGGCGCCTGGCCGTTGCGCGCGTGCTCATGGCGCGGCAGGAAAGCGCCTCGCCGGACATCGTGCGCGCGGTGCTCTCCGGCGACGATCCGACCGACGTCGGCCGGCGCCTGCAGTACGTGGGCTACGTCTCCCGCGCGGTGGCCGCGCTGATCGCCACCTATCGCGCGGACCTGGCGGCGCTGGAAGGACTCGCTCGCGAAGCAGACGTCAAGCGCGAGCGCCTGCGCTCGGTGGAGCAGTCCAGCCGCGCCGACCGGGAAACCATCCTGCGGGAGCGGGAAGCGCGCCGGCGCGTGCTCGCGCGCACGGCGGGCGAGATCCGGGCGAGCCGCCGCCAGATCGGCATCCTGCGCGCCGACGAAGCGCGCCTTGCGCGCCTGATCCAGGGGCTCGGTCGCGTGCTCGCCCGCGTGGAAGCGGTGCCCGAGAAAAATTCACGCTCGGACCTCTTCTCCAAGCTTCGCGGCAAGCTGCGGCTGCCGGTGCGGGGGGAACTGACGGGACGCTTCGGCGCTCCAAGGGGTTCGAGCGGCATCGAGTCGAAAGGCGTTTTCGTGCGGGCGGCCGAGGGCGAGCCGGTCCGGGCGATCGCCGCCGGTCAGGTCGTATACGCCGACTGGATGCGCGGCTTCGGCAATCTGATGATCGTGGACCACGGAGAGAGCTATCTTTCGATCTACGGCAACAACGAGTCGCTGCTGAAGACGGTCGGCGATACCGTGGCGGCGGGCGAGACCGTCGCCACCACGGGCTCCAGCGGTGGCAACGAGGAAACCGGTTTATACTTTGAATTGCGGCATTTAGGCCGCGCTTTTGACCCGCTCAACTGGGTCAAGTTGAAATAGATTTACTGACACAGCGATCCCCTACATGCAAAAGCTTCGCAGCATCGGTTTCATTCTCGTCGGCGCTGTCGCGGGCGTGCTGATCAGCCTGAACTTCCAGGCCATCGCCGACCGCGCCACCCGGGCGCCATTGCCGATCGAGGAGCTGCGCGCGTTCACCGAAGTCTTCGGCGCCATCAAGACGAACTACGTCGAGCCGGTCGAGGACAAGAAGCTCATCACCGAAGCGATCAACGGCATGCTGACCGGCCTCGATCCGCACTCGGCCTATCTCGACCAGGAAGCGTTCAAGGAGCTGCAGGTCGGCACGCAGGGGCAGTTCGGCGGCCTCGGCATCGAGGTCGGCATGGAAGACGGCTTCGTCAAGGTCATCTCGCCGATCGAGGACACGCCGGCGTTCAAGGCCGGCATCAAGCCGAACGACCTCATCGTCAAGCTCGACGACACCCCGGTGAAGGGCATGACGCTGAACGATGCGGTGAAGCGCATGCGCGGCAAGCCGAACACGCAGATCACGCTGACCATCACGCGCAAGGGCGAGAGTGCCCCGCTCATCGTCACGCTGACCCGCGCCGTGATCAAGGTGCAGAGCGTGAAATCGAAGATGATCGAGCCGGGTTACGCCTGGGTGCGCGTGTCGCAGTTCCAGGAAGGCACCGCCGAATCGATGGTCAAGCAGATCGACGGCATCTTCAAGCAGGGGCCGGTCAAGGGCCTCGTGCTCGACCTGCGCAACGATCCGGGCGGCCTGCTGCACGGGGCCGTCGCCATCAGCGCGGCCTTCCTGCCCGCCAAGACGCTGGTGGTCTCCACCGATGGGCGCGCCGAAGACGCTCGCAAGAAGTTCTATGCCTCGCCCGACGATTACGCGCGCCGCGGCGATGACGTGCTGAAGTCGCTGCCGCAGGCGGTGAAGAGCGTGCCGATGGTGGTGCTCGTCAACGGCGGCTCGGCGTCCGCTTCCGAGATCGTGGCGGGCGCGCTGCAAGACCACAAGCGCGCCAAGGTGATCGGCACGCAGAGCTTCGGCAAGGGCTCGGTGCAGACCATCATGCCGCTCGGCAACAACACGGCGATCAAGCTCACCACGGCGCGCTACTACACGCCGGGCGGACGCTCGATCCAGGCGCTTGGCATCACGCCCGACATCGTGGTCGAAGATCCGACCGACACGGCGATGCGCGTGCGCGAGGCGGATCTGCAGCACCACCTCGAGAACGGCAAGGCCGAAGCGAAGAAAGACGGCTCTGCGCCGCGCGCACGCACGGTGCCGGCGCCTGCGCCGGTCGACAAACCGACCGAGCTCGGCTCGAAGGACGACTTCCAGCTCTCGCAGGCGATCGCCTTCCTGAAAGGCGAGCCGGTGAAGAGCCAGGCGCCGACGGTCGCGCAGAACTCGCAAGACAAACCGAAGAATTAACGACCAGCAGCTTCTCCGCTACAGCCGCCACATCCTCCTGCCGGAGATCGGCGTGGAGGGGCAGGAGAAGCTGCGCGCGGCCTCCGCGCTGATCGTCGGCGCGGGCGGCCTGGGCTGCCCCGCTGCGCTTTACCTCGCTGCCGCCGGGGTCGGGCGCTTGAGCATCGCCGACGCCGACAAGGTCGACCTGACGAACCTGCAGCGGCAGATCCTCTACCGCACCGATTCCGTGGGCGCGCAGAAGGCGCTCACCGCGGCGAGCACGCTGCGCGCCGTCAATCCCGAGGTCGAGGTCGCGCCGCTCAACGCGCGCCTGCACGCGCCGGAGCTGATGGACCTGACGGCGAAGGCCGATCTGGTGCTCGACTGCTCGGACAACTTCGCCACGCGCCACGCCGTCAACCGCGCCTGCGTCGCGCATCGCAAGCCGCTCGTTTCCGGCGCGGCGATCCGGTTCGATGCGCAGGTGATGGTCTTCGACCTGCGCGCGCCGCAAGCGCCCTGCTACGCCTGCCTTTTTCCGGAGGAGGCGGAAGTCGAGGAAGTGCAGTGCTCGATGATGGGCGTCTTCGCACCGCTCACCGGCATGATCGGCGCCATCCAGGCGATGGAGGCGATCAAGCTGATCGTCGGCCTGGGCCAATCGCTGAATGGACGCCTGCTCCTCGTCGACGCCGCGACGGCGGAGTGGCGCACGGTGAAGGTGGCGAAGGATCCGGCCTGCCGCGTCTGCGGCAAGCGGTAATCAGGCCATCAGGTATTTGCGCTGCGCGGCGAAGCTGTCGCTCGGCTTCTTGACGAAGCCGCTCTTGCCGAACTGGTGCATCGAGCCGATGGCGTAGCGCAGGATGGCGTTGGCGTGGCCTGCGGCATCGCCGTCCTCGGCGAGACGCAGCGACTGCTTGATGGTCGCCTCGAAGCGGTCGAAGAACTGGTTCATGCGCGCCTGCAGCCGCTCGTGCTCGCCGACCAGCGCGTCGCCGGTCATGACGCGCACCATGCCGGGATTCTTCTCGGCGAAGGCGAGCAGCATCTCGGTGAGCTGCTCCGCCTGGCGGCGCCCGTCGGCCTCGTCCTGCGTGATGCGGTTCGCCAAGGTGAACACCGAGCTCTCGATGAACTCGATCAGGCCTTCGTACATCTGCGCCTTGGAGGCGAAGTGGCGGTAGAGCGCGGCCTCGGACACGCCCAGGTTCTCGGCCAGGGCGGCCGTGGTGATGCGTTCCCATTTGGGCGCCTCGAGCATTTGCGCGAGGGCTTTCAGTATCTCGAGCCTGCGTTCGCCTTTGGCGCGGGGCATGGGATGGGAGAGAAGCCGAGCATTCTATGCCGAGCTTCCGCGGAAAACCAAGCGGGGCAGCTCGATCACTGATGCGACGCGCAAATCGACGAAGGGCACGCGCCGGCGCTCGCTGCTGACCCACACGGTCGACATGCCGAGGCGATGCGCGGCGCGCAGGTTTTCAAGCACGTCGTCGACGAAAGCGCAGCGATGGGGATCGAGGTGGTGCTTGCGCAGCAGGAAATGGAAGCCCTGCAGGGCCGGCTTGCCGCGGTAGCGTGCGTCCTCGATCGCGTACACGCCGTGGAAGTAGCGCGCCAGCCCGATCGCCCTGAGGACTTCCTCCACATAGTGGCGCGGCGCATTGGAGAACACGAGCTTCGTGCCGCCGAGCAGCCGCAAGGCATGCTTGAGCGCGTTCTCGCGCACCACCATGGCGGCGAGCTCGGGAAAGACGTGCGTTTCGCGCAGGAAGTGGCGCGGATCGGCGCCGTGGTGGCGCATCAGGCCATTCAGCGTGGTGCCGTAGATGCGCCAGAAGCGCTCGCGGATGACATCGGCGCCCGCGGCGTCGACGCCGAAATAGCGCCGCAGGTAGGCATTGATCTGCTCGTGCATGGCGGGGAAGATGCGCGCCCGCGCGTCATGCAGGGTGTTGTCGAGATCGAAGATCCAGACCCGCCGGGAGGGCGGCAGACGTGCCAGCCTCACCTATTTGCTGCGGATCAGCGTGCCGACGCCCTGGTCGGTGAGCACTTCCAGCAGCAGCGCGTGCGGCACGCGCCCGTCGATGATGTGCACGCTCTTCACGCCGTTGCGCGCCGCGTCGAGGGCGGAGCCGATCTTCG
>DATDCR010000145.1:0-2641 GCA_036524215.1 Burkholderiales bacterium | reverse complement strand
ATGATGTTCCAGCCGCCGGAGATGGCGTAGGGATAGACCACGGTCTGCTCGTTGGCGATCGCCACCGAGCCCGCCGGGACGACCGCGCGCGGCGAGGAGCGGCGCCGCACCGCCAGCTTCGGATCGAGCCCGCCCATGTAGGCATGGCCCGGCGCGAAGCCGATCATCAGGACGCGGAATTCGCTCGCGGCGTGCAGGCGCACCGCTTCTTCCGGCGTGATCTTGGCCGACGCCGCCACCTCCGCCAGGTCGGGCGCGAACTCCGCCTCGTAGCAGACCGGGACCTCGACCGTGCGCAGCAGATCGTCCGCCTTCGGCAGGCCCTTTTTCAGGCACTCGCTCACCAGGTTGAGCGCGGTTCCCATCGCATCGGTGGTGAGCGACTCGTGGTCGGGATCGAAGTGGATCGCCAGGCCGCCGAGCGCCGGCACCACATCGCGGATCCACGGCAGCCCCTGCCCGTACACCATCGTGGCGAGGCGCTGCACCGCGGAATTCACCTCCAGGTCGAGCGTCTTGGAGAACTCGACGTAGACCGCGCAATCGCCCAGCGGGACTGCGCCCAGCGGCGCGAGCTTCGCCACTCCTAGGGAACGGCCGGGACGGCGACGCCGATCATCGAGTCGCGCGTGACGATGGAAGCGAGGCGCGCCTCGTCCCAGCCTTCGGTGCCCTGCGGCCGCATCGGCAGCACCATGTAGCGCATGTCGGCGGTCGAGTCGTGCACCCGGATCTGCACCTTGTCGCCAAGCTGCAGGCCGAACTCGGCGAGCACCGCGCGCGGCTCGCGCACCATGCGCGAGCGATAGTTGCGCGACTTGTACCAATCCGGCGGCACGCCGAGCAGCACGCGCGGATAGCAGGAGCACAGCGTGCACACGATGGCGTTATGCACTTGCGGCGTGTTCTCGACCACCACCAGGCGCAGCGACGGCACCTCGATGCCGAGCTCCTCGCATGCCGCCGTGCCGTTCATCAATAATCTCTGGCGGAACGCATCGTCCACCCAGGCCTTCGCCACCACGCGCGCGCCGCGCTCCGGCGTGCGGGCGCGCATCGCCGCGACTTCCTCGTCGATCTGCTGCTCGTTCAGGATGCCCTTCTCGACGAGCAGCTCGCGCAGGCTCACTTCCATGAGCTGGAAGTAAGTGAGCGGTTGATAGCGGCCTTGATCGCTCATGGTCTCTCCAGCCAGTGCTGGTAGATCTCAACTTCCAGGACATCCGCATCCGCGCCACCGTAATCGGGCCAGACTTCCTTCTGCCGGAAGCGCACGCGGTACAGCGGCTGCGCGGGCAATCCATCTCTCATCTGCGCGAGCTCCTCCGGATTGGGGAAGCAGCCGCAGAAGCGCTCGATCTCGCCGACATGGCCGCGGATGTAGAACGGCGTGCGGATATGGCCGAGCGGCGCGGCGGCGCGCACCCGGACCTTTTCCCCGATTGAAAATGTCGGCGGAAGAGCAGGAAACCGCGTTTCGTATTGCGCCTTCACCGCTTCTGCACCTCTTCCATCTTGCGGCCGAGTTCCTCGGTGGTGATGACGCCACGCTGCAGCAGGCACTGGGTGAGCGAAACGATCCACTTCTCGTAGTACGTGAGCGTGTCGTATGCCTCGGGCGGCAGCGCTTCGATGTTCTTGCGGTGCTCGTCGACGGTGATGACCCTCGTGCCGCCCTTGATCGCCCAGAGCAGCACCGCCATCGCGTCGATGCGACGCTCCCACTCGGCGTAGTCGTGCTCGGTGCGCTCCACCTTGCCGGCCGGCTCCCCGCCCAGGTCGTGGTGGCTATGCTGGATGAGCACTAGTGCGAACTCCTATTCGCGATCATGCGACCCATTCTGACACCGGCGCGCGGGCCTCGTGGAGTGGCTGGCACACGACATCGACCAGGGTGGGCTCGCCGGCCGCCAGGGCCTCGCGGAGGATTCCATTCAGGGAACCGGGATCGGTGACCCGCCAGCTGCGGATACCGTATGCCGCCGCCACGGCGGCATGATCGGTGGCGCCGAAATCCACGGAAAAGTAGCGCTGCCCGTATCCCGCGCGCTGGCCCGCCTTGATCCAGCCATACACGGCATTCGAGACGACGACCGCGGTGAGCGGCAGCTTGAGGCGCGCGACGGTCTCGAGCTCCCCGGCGCACATGCCGAAGCTGCCATCGCCCATCACGGCGACGGTCTTCACGCCGGGCCGGCCCAGGTGCGCGCCCATCGCCGCCGCCAGCGCATAGCCGAGCGCCCCGTGCGCGCGGTTGGAAAAGTAGCGCCGGCCGGCGCCGCGCACGACGTGGTAGGCCGAGAAGTACGGGCATGGCGTGCCCGGATCGGCCACCAGCTGGGCGTCGTCGTCGAGCAGGCGGGAAAGCTCGTGCACGAGGCGCTCGGGCCTGATCGGCGCCTCGTTCGAGCGCGCGAGGGCCTCGAATTTCTCGAACTTGGCGCGCTTTCGCTCATCGATGGATGTGAGGTTTCCTTCTCTACGAAAACCTTCCAGCGCTTCGTTCAATGCGGAAAGAACAAGGCGTGCGTCGCCGATGAGCGGCACGTCGACCGGGTAGTTGCGCCCGGGCACCGCCGGATCGACATCGATATGGATGATGCGCGCCTTGCCCGGCGCGGGATGGCGCCAGCGCTCGGTC
>DATDCR010000144.1:0-5960 GCA_036524215.1 Burkholderiales bacterium | reverse complement strand
CTTCAGCACGCGGTAGACGACTTGCGCCTGCTTGGCGCCCGCGGCACCGATGATGCTGGCTTGCTTGATCTCGTAGTCGATCTTGTAGACGCCTTCCGGCACGCGGTCCGCCGATGCGAGCGGGATGCCGGGACCTTGTCCGGCTGGGTAGCCCGCCGTCGGCGTATTGAGCGCCGTGTTTACCGGGTAGCCGCCGCGACCTTCCGAGCCTTTCGGATCTACCGTGACGTGGTAGGTCTCGATCGCCGCCGGGCCGTGGCACAGCGCGCACTTGCTGTCATCGGCCTGGCTGCCGCCGACGTGGCCGAATTGGGATGTGGTGAGACCATTTTCCGCATCCTCGATTCTGAGCCCTTTGCCCGTCGCGAAGTCGATGCCCTGGTGGCAGGCGCCGCAGGCGGCGCGGCTGGGCACGTTCTTCCAGTTGTCGCCCTGCGCAGCGAGCTGCTTGCCGTCCGCGCCGGTCTTGCTGGCGGAGTGGCACTTCGTGCAGTTCTGTAGCGGCTGCGGGTACCTCACCTCGGCGTAGTTATGCGCCGTATCGCGATAGCCCCAGATGGTGTACTCGGTGCCGAACCATTCCTTCGCATGTTCGCCCGCGTGGATCTTGTGCGCCATGATCCGCAGGTCGAGCACGTTGCCGCTGTTGGCGTCCGTGAGGCCGCCGTTGTGGCACACCACGCAATACTGCGTATCGATGCGCCCGCCGCCATGCAGCGCCAGCTTGTCGTGGCACTCGTTGCAGCTCGTTACATCCACCACCTTGCGGGTCAGCTTGCTGTCCGTGACCGGCTGCGAGGTGTTGCTCGAGCTCAACGTAAAGTCGAAGGTCGGATTCACGCGAACGGTCGCACCGGCCGTGTTCGTGTAGCTCAACTGGATCGCGACACGGTGGGTGAGGCTCGGTTCGTACGTGACCCCGTTCGTCTTCGTGGGATCCGTGATGTCCGTGCTGAAGGTGTAGGTGTAGTACCCCGCACTGTTATAGACGAGCTGCGGGTCGCTCTTCGTATCGGTGGTCGGCTGCTTTGCGGTCGCGAGAACGGGTGCGCCGCCCGGGCCCACGCCCGCCGTGGCGGTCTCCGTACGGTATACGTAGCTCACCCACTGGTCCGGGGCGCCGTTCGTACCCTTTACGAGCTTGGCGAGGCCGAGGCTCACGTTCGCCGAGGTGAGTCCCTTTACCACCGCGCCGTTGTCGAGCACGGTGAAATTGATCTTCGGGGGGCTGCCCACCGTCACCACCGGGAAGCCGGCGTTCTGCAGGATGGTAAACGCCGCGTTTGGATTCGTGGCCGTAGCCATCGTCGGATCAGCCGCAGCCGCGGTAATGGCTGCGGTCGGGTCCGACGCGGCCGGTGGGGTTCCACCGCCGCCGCCGGACGGAGTAACTGCGCCGCCACCGCTGCTGCTGCCGCCGCCGCACCCCGCCATGGCGCCGACCACCAATGCCACCAATGCCGCCCGAAGAACAGTGGATTTCATCGTTGTTTTCCGTAAGAAGAAGAATGAGCGAACCGGTAGAGCGCGGCGCAGAGCCGCGCTTCGCATGTCCTTTGCAATACCCGCGTGACCGACAAGTGCCGTCCCTGTATGCGCGCTTCTCTTTAATCCCCGTTGCGCGCTAATCGGTTTTCGCAAGCTACTGAGCCGCGCCGCCGTGCGTGTTGACGAATGTCAAAGGTCAGCGTGATGCTGCATTTGGTTTGCACTCGCGAATAGGAGGCGCTCGCATCCTCCGAGCGACAGTCACCGCTGCAGCGGAAAAAGTCCGCATTGAGGAGCATCAACAGTCCGTGGGACCGTTCAGCTCAACGAGCGAATGACGTTTGCGCTACGTCAACAGGCTCTCACGCTAGGTGTGCTACTCGATTACGTCGCAACGGAACACCCGCGGCGGTTAGTGTCCCCTATCCGTCGCCGATGTTGTGACACCCCTGGCGCGGTTCACGCCGCGCCAGGATCTCTCCACGCCGGCGCGTGCTTCAGCGCACGAGCTGGTTGATCTCGATGATCGGCAGCAGCACGGCGAGCACGATGGCGAGCACGACTGCGCCCATCGCGACGATCAGGAGCGGCTCGAGCAATGTGCTGAGCGCGAAGGCGCGGCGCTCGGCTTCGCGCGAGAGATTGGTCGCGGCGCGCTCGAGCATCGGCGCGAGCTTGCCCGTCGCCTCGCCGCTCGCGGCGAGATGCACGAGCACCGGCGGGAACAATTTGAGGCGGCCCAGGGCGCCCGCGAGCGCCTGGCCTTCGCGCACCGCCTCGATCACCTCGTTCACGCCGGCCGCGAGCACGCTGTTCGAGAGCG
Organism: Burkholderiales bacterium; assembly: GCA_036524215.1. GTDB lineage: Bacteria > Pseudomonadota > Gammaproteobacteria > Burkholderiales > SG8-39 > SCGC-AG-212-J23. Next base: position 3,649 of record DATDCR010000144.1, on the reverse strand, counting down.
TGGCGCGCGCGGCCTCCAGGGCCCGCAGCAGCGGCACGCCGGCGCCGGTGAGGGTGGCGAGCGTCGAGGCGAAGCGCGCAGTCTCGACGCCGCGAAGCACGCGGCCGAAGAACGGCAGGCGCAGAAGCAGGCGATCCCAGGCGAGCCGGCGGCCCGGCAGGCGCAGCCAGGCGCGAAAGCCGAACCATGCCGCGACGGCCGCGGCGGCGAGCCACAGCCCCGCGCTGCGCACCAGCTCGCTCACCATGAGCAGCGCGCGCGTCGGCCACGGCAATGCCTGGCGGCTGTGGCGGAAGACTTCGACCACCTGCGGCACGACATAGGTCATGAGGAAGATGACGATGGCGAACGCGATCACGGTGACGATCGCCGGGTAGAGGAACGCGGCGAGGATCTTGCCGCGCAGCGCGAGGCGCTCCTCGAGATGCGTGGCGAGGCGGTCCATCACGCCGGCGAGCTGGCCGGAATCCTCGCCGGCGGCGACGCTCGCGCGGTACACGTCGGGGAACTCGCGCGGGAACTGCGCCAGCGCCTCGGCGAGCGGATGGCCGGCGAAGACGTCGCTGCGCACGGCGGCGAAGACCTCGCGCACGCCGCGCTCCTCCGCCTGCTCGATCGTCGCGCCGAGCGCCTGCGCGACCGGCAGCCCGGCCGCGAGCAGGCTCGCGACCTGGCGCGTGGCGAGCGCGAGCTCCGCCTCGGAGAAGCGCCGGCGGCGCAGCGGCACGCTGGTCTTCGTTAACGAGGAAACTTCCAGCGGCACGAGGCCGCGTGCGCGCAGTGTGGCGCGCGCCGAAGCGGCGCTTTCGGCCTCGAGCAGCCCCTTCTCGATGCGCCCACTCGCGTCGGCGGCCTCGAAACGAAACGAGGGCATGGCGCCTTCAGCGCTCGCGCGTCACGCGCAGCAGCTCTTCCATCGAGGTGACGCCGGCCGCAACCCAGCGCATGCCGTCCTCGTTGAGCGGCCGGAAGCCGCGTGCGGCGGCGAGCTCGCGCAGGCGCTGCTCGCCCTCGCGCGCATGGATGGCCGCGCGCATCGGCTCGTCGATCACCAGGAGCTCGTAGACGCCGGTGCGGCCGAGATAGCCGGACTGCAGGCACTTCGCGCAGCCCGCGCCGCGGCATTCGGGACAGAGCTTGCGCACCAGGCGCTGCGCGAGGATGCCGAGGATCGACGACGAGAGCAGGAACGGCTCGATGCCCATGTCGAGCAGCCGCGTGACCGCCGACACGGCATCGTTCGTATGCAGCGTGGCGAGCACGAGATGGCCGGTGAGCGAGGCCTGCACGGCGATCTGCGCGGTCTCCTGGTCGCGGATCTCGCCGATCATGATCACGTCCGGATCCTGGCGCAGGATGGCGCGCAGCGCGCGCGCAAAGGTCATGTCGATGCGCGCGTTCACCTGCGTCTGGCCGATGCCGCCGAGGTCGTATTCGATCGGGTCTTCGACCGTCATGATGTTCGTCGTCGCCGCGTCGAGCCGCGACAGCATCGCGTAAAGGGTCGTGGTCTTGCCGCTGCCGGTCGGCCCCGTGACGAGCACGATGCCATGCGGCTCCTTCACCAGCTTGTCGAAGCTGGCGAGCACTTCGGCCGACATGCCGAGGTGCTCGGGCTCGAGGCGGCCGCGCTCCTTGTCGAGCAGGCGCAGCACGACGCGCTCGCCGTGTCCGGTCGGCAGCGTGGAGACGCGCACGTCGATCGGCCGGCCGCCCAGGCGCAGCATGATGCGGCCGTCCTGCGGCAGGCGCTTCTCGGCGATGTCGAGGTTCGCCATGATCTTGATGCGCGAGACGAGCGCCGCGTGCAGCGCGCGGCGCGGGCGGACCACATCGCGCAGCACGCCGTCGATGCGGTAGCGCACGACCGAGGTGCTCTCGAACGGCTCGACGTGCACGTCGGAGGCGCCTTCGCTCACCGCCTGCGAAAGGAGCGCGTTCAGCATGCGGATGATCGGCGCGTCGTGGCGCGCTTCGAGCAGGTCCTCGACTTCGGGCAGGTCCTGCAGCAGCCGGTCGAGCTCGGCCTCGTCCTGCACCTCGTCGACGACGCTCGCCGCCTGGCTGCGCGGCTCGGCATACGCCGCCTGCAGGGCGGCGTCGAACTCGTTCTGCGCCACGATCATCGGCTCCACCTCGCGGTTGAGCGAGCGGCGCAGCTCGCCGAGCGCCGCCGGCGGCGTCTTCGACGTCACCCACAGCACCAGGCGCCCGTCCCGCTCCGCCGCGGCGAGCACCGAATTCGCCTTGGCGAAGGCGAAAGGAACGAGCGGTGCGCTCACTGATTCGGCGCCGTTGGCGTGGCCGGCACCGGCGCCGGCGGCAGCACCGGCGGCTGCATCTGCGGCAGGACCGGATGCGGCGCCGGCACGGTCACCTCTTCGAGGCGGCGCATGTTGTCGTAGCGGTCGACAGCGAGGCGCTGCGCGTCGGTCTCCTCGCGCACGATGAACGGCCGCAGGAACACCATTAGGTTGGTCTTCTGCTGGCGCCGCGTCTCGTAGCGGAAGAGCTGGCCGAGGAAGGGGATGTCGCCGAGCAGCGGCACCTTCTCGGTGTTGTTGGTGACGCTGTCCTGCACCAGGCCGCCGAGCACCACGATGGCGCCGTCGTCGACGAGCACGTTGGTCTCGATCGCGCGCATGTTGGTGATGATGCCGGCGGTGCTCGTCTTGTCCTCGACGCTCGACACCTCCTGGTAGATCACCATCTTGATCGTGCCGCTCTCGCTGATCTGCGGCCGCACGCGCAGCGTGAGGCCGACGTCGCGCCGCTCGATCGTCTGGAAGGGGTTCACGGTGGCCGCGCCGCTGGAAGCCGCGCTGAGGAACTGGCCGGTGATGAAGGGCACGTTCTGCCCGACCACGATGCGCGCCTCCTCGTTGTCGAGCGTGAGGATGTTCGGCGTGGACAGGATGTTCGCCTTCGACATCGTTTCGAGCGCGCGCGCGAGGAACTGCAGATTGGTCACCGTGCCGACGCCGGGCAGCGTGATCTGGCCGCGCGCGACGCCGATGGAGAGGCCGGGACCGACGGTCGCGGGATTCTGAGCGATGCCCAGGATGTTGGTCCCGCCGCCGCCGAAATTGGTGCCGGCGAGCGCGCCGGCGGCGCCGGTCGTGCTCTGCAGCCGGCCGAGGCCGGCCTGCCACTGGATGCCGAACTCCGCGGCCTGGTCGCTCGTCACCTCGACGATCAGGCTCTCGATGAACACCTGCGCGCGCCGCATGTCGAGCTTGTCGATCACCGCGCGCAGGTTCCGGTACACGGCCTCGGGCGCGATGATGATCAGCGTGTTCGTCGCCGGGTCGGCCTGGATTTGCGCGCCGGCCAGCTGGCCGGAGACCGGCGCCGGCGTCGCCGGAGCGCCGGTGAGCGGGCGCGCCGCCGCCGTGCCGACCGGCCGCGAGCCGGTCAGCTGGCTCTGGAAGCCGGACTGCGTGCCGGGCGCGCCACCGGGCTGGTCCGGCGCAACGCCGAGGAGGGTGCGCGCCAGCATGACGGCGTTGGCGTTCTTGAGGTAGACGACATGGATGTTGCCTGGCGTGTCCGAAGGCTGGTCGAGCTTCGCCGCGAGCACGCGCACCAGGTTCGCGCGCGCCGGCGTCGCCGCCCGCACGAGAAGCGTGTTGCTCGCCGGCTCGGCGAG
>DATDCR010000143.1:0-2257 GCA_036524215.1 Burkholderiales bacterium | reverse complement strand
TCGAGCGTCGCGTAACGGTTGAAAGGCGCGATCTTGATGGCGACGACGTTCTCGATCGATGCAAAGCGCTGCCAGAACTCCATCGGCAGCCGGATGCCACCTACCGCGGTCTGCAGATAGAAGCCGATGAGAGGCATTTCGTCCGCCACCGCCGCGCAATGCTCGACGAGCTCGTCGATCGACGCCCCCTTCATCGCACCGAGCGAGAGCATGCCGCAGTGATAGCCGAGCGAGCGGGCAACGACGGCTTCCTTTTTCGCCTGCGCGGTCTTGCCGGCGAGGCCGGCGATCATCACGACCGGCCTTTTCACCCAGGAAAGGCCCTGCTCGATTGCGAGCCTCAGGACTTTCTCGTAAAGCCCGGCGTCGCGGATGGCGAACTGCGTGGCGTGCACGCCGACCGCGAGCCCGCCGCTGCCGGCATCGAGGTAGTAGCGCGCGATCGCCCGCTGCCGGCGCTCGTCGAGCTGGCGCCGCGCGTCGAGCGCGAGCGGGTGAGCGGGAATGACGGTGCCGCGGCGCAGGAGCGCGGCAATTTCGGAATTCATATTAACCAGTTGGTTACGCGATGCTACCATCGGCCATCCGACAACGAGGAGCCCTCATGCGCAGACTTGCCCTCTTCGCGGCCGCCGCGCTCATCGCCGCGCCCGCCGCCGCGCAGCAGAAAATCGATTTCATCCTGAACTGGGTGCCCGGCGGCGACCACGCGCCGTACTACTACGCGAAGAAGCTCGGCTGGTACCAGAAGGAAGGCATCGACCTGAACCTCGAGCCCGGCAAGGGCTCGGCGCTCGCGACGCAGAAGGTCGGCGCCGGCGCGAATCCGGTCGGCCTTGCCGATATGGCCGGCGTTCTGGTGGCGAAGAGCAAAGGCGCCGACTCGGTGGCCGTGTTCAACGTCTATGCCAATTCGCCGCAGGGCATGTACTGGCTGAAAAGCTCCGGCATCAAGGGCATCAAGGATTTCCCCGGCAAGAAGATCGGCAACCCCGCGGCCGACGGCGCGCGGGTGATGTGGCCGGCTCTCGCCAAGGCCAACGGCATCGACCCGAAATCGGTCACCTGGGTGAACATCGACGCGAACGCCAAGCTGGCGGCCCTGAAGGCGCACACCATCGACGTCACCACCTCCTTCTACAACCTGCACCACGTGTTCAAGAAGGAGCTGGGCGACGACATGGGCTTCCTCGCCTGGCGCGACGTCGGCCTGAACCCCTATGGCAACTCGGTCATCGTCAACGCCGAGTACCTGAAGAAGAACCGCACGGCGGTGGAAAAGTTCGTCAAGGTGACGCAGCGCGCCTTTGCCGAGTGCGTCAAGCAGCCGAATCCCTGCGTGCAGTCCCTGATCGACGCCAACGGCGCGCTCAGCTTCGACAACGAGCTCGTCAACTGGCAGCTCGTGGAAGTGCTGATGAGCGACAAGATCTCGCAGACCGTCGCGCTCGGCTGGCACGACGACAAGCGCATGCAGGCGGATTACAACCTGGTGAAGGACTACATCGGCATCGACAAGCCGTTCGACGTGAAGTCGACCTACACCAACGCCTTCCTCGACAAGTCGATCAAGATGAAGGCCGTCAAGGCCGACTGAACAACGCGCCCAGCCAATCGAGAAAGCGCCGGAACCAACCGGCGCTTTTTTTTGGCACTTCGATGCCTGTAAAGCGCTTTGCCAGGCATTCGGCAAACTGGGCGGTGCGCTCCGTGGCGCGCTTCTCGAACAGGCGATCGACGATCGCCTTGAGCTGGCCCGTCCCGTTCACATCGAACACGCTATGCAGCTCGGTTCCCCCTGGAATGGCCTCTAGCGAGACCTCGATGTCCATCGCCAGGTGCTGCGCCTTCGCCACGGCGCGCAGCTTGCGCGGCGGGTCTTCGGAAGCAATCTCGGCCTTCAGCGTGACGATCATCGGCACGACGCCGACCTTCTCCTTCACCGTGACCTCGGCGGTGCGGTCATCGAGCACATTGATCTTCTCGACGCCGGGAATACAGGTACACAAGGATTCGAAGTCGCGCAGAAAGCGCCACAGCGCCTCCGGCGGCGCGCTTACGGTGAAGCTTGCCTCGCGCCGAGGCATCAGTCCCACCACTTCTTGAGCTTGAAGTCCTCCGCGATCACGCCGGCGGCGTTGTGGCCGGCTCCGGCGTGCACGCCGCCGCCGGGATGGCAGTAGCCGCCGCACATGTAGAGCCCCTCGATCGGCGAGCGGTAGCTCGACCATCCGGCGAACGGCCTGAAGTAGCCCAT
>DATDCR010000142.1:0-2118 GCA_036524215.1 Burkholderiales bacterium | reverse complement strand
AATACATGGGTTCCCGCTTTCGCGGGAACGACGACATGCAGCTCCTTTCAGAGACTCCCTAGCGGCGCCGGGCGCGCTGCCGGCGCCGTTCCTTCGGGTCCATCGCCAGCGGCCGGTAGATTTCCACCCGGTCGCCGTCCGAAAGCAGCGCGTCGGCTTCGACGCGTTTTCCAAACACCCCCACCAGGCCGTCGCCTGCCGCCAGCCCGCTGGCGCGAAGCGCATCGCATACGCGCGACCCGGCCGGAAGCGCTACGCTCACCGTGCGGGCCTCGCCCGGCAAGGCGTACACCACCTCAACGCGGATGCTCGCCATACACTTCCCTCGCGCGGCGCGTGAACGCATCGACCATCGTGTCCGCGATGTGATCGAACAGCGGCTCGAGCACCCGCCCGAGCGCCTTGTGGGCGAACTGGTAGCGCAGCGAAAAATCGATCTGGCAGGCGTGCTCGCCGAGCGGCGTGAAGTGCCACGCGGCGGAGAACTGCTTGAACGGGCCGTCGACCAGGTGCATGTCGATCGATCGGCCCGGCAGGTTCGTGTTCAGCGTCGTGAACGACTGGTGCAGGCCGCGCATGCCGGCGGTGAGCGTCGCGCGCTTCTTGCCGTCCTGCGGCACGACGGCGACCGCGACGCACCACGGCAGGAAGCGAGGATAGGTCTCGATGTCGTCGACCAGCGCGTACATCTGCATCGCGGAGTGCTCGACGATGGCCGAACGCGCGATGTGCTTCATGAACTAGAATTTCCCATGAGCATCGTCGACAACCGCAAGGCGTTCCACGATTATTTCATCGAGGAGCGCTACGAGGCCGGCATCGCGCTCGAGGGCTGGGAGGTCAAGTCGATCCGCGCTGCGCGCGTGCAGATCGCGGAGGCGTACGTGATGGTGCGCGGCTCGGAGCTGTTCCTCATCGGTGCGCACATCAGCCCGCTGCCGACCGTCTCGACGCACTTCACGCCGGACCCGACGCGCACGCGCAAGCTCCTGATGCGCGCCGAAGAGATCCGCCGCCTGATCGGCAAGGTGGAGCAACGCGGCTATTCGCTGATCCCGCTCAACCTGCATTACACGAAGGGTCGCATCAAGCTGGATCTGGCGCTCGCGCGCGGCAAGCTGCAGCACGACAAGCGCGCCGACCAGCGCGAGAAGGAATGGAACCGGGAAAAGCAGCGACTCCTGCGCAGCAGGTCCTAGGACCTACGCAGCCGCTGATTTCTTGGTGGGAGGGGGCGGCTCCGCCAGCGCCATCCAAGTGGACACCACCGTATCGGGGTTGAGGGACATGCTCTCGATGCCCTGCTCCATCAGCCAGCGCGCGAGATCGGGATGGTCCGATGGCCCCTGGCCGCAGATGCCGACGTACTTGCCCTGCTTGCGGCAGGCCTTGATCGACATGGCGAGCAGCACCTTCACGGCGTCGTCGCGCTCGTCGAAGGTCGAGGCCACCAGGCCGGAATCGCGGTCCAGGCCCAGGGTCAGCTGCGTGAGGTCGTTCGAGCCGATCGAGAAACCGTCGAACAGCTCGAGGAACTGGTCGGCGAGCACGGCGTTCGACGGCAGCTCGCACATCATCACGATGCGCAGGCCGCCCTGGCCGCGTTTCAGCCCGTTCTTCTCCAGCAGGCCGATGACCTCGCGCGCTTCGCCCAGCGTGCGCACGAACGGCACCATCAGCTCGACGTTGGTCAGGCCAAGCTCCTCGCGCACCTTGCGCATCGCGGCGCACTCGAGCTCGAAGCACTCGCGGAAGCTCGGCGCGACGTAGCGCGACGCGCCGCGGAAGCCGAGCATCGGATTCTCTTCCTCCGGCTCGTAGCGCTCGCCGCCGATCAGCTTGCGGTACTCGTTCGACTTGAAGTCCGAGAGGCGCACGATCACCGGCTTCGGCCAGAACGCGGCGGCGATGGTGGCGACGCCTTCGACCATCTTCTCTATGAAGAAGCTGCGCGGATTGGGATAGCCGCGAGCGGCCTCCTCGACTTTGCGCTTCAGTGTCGGCTCGAGCTTGGGATAGTCGAGGCAGGCGCGCGGATGCACGCCGATCTCGTTGTTGATGATGAATTCCAGGCGCGCCAGGCCCACGCCGGCGTTCGGCAGCTGCGCAAACTCGAAG
>DATDCR010000141.1:0-1745 GCA_036524215.1 Burkholderiales bacterium | reverse complement strand
TTGCCCGAGTTGCCGTGGCTGCAATCGACCATGATCGAGCGCGGCAATCCCGCTCTTTCGAGCTCCTCCTCGGTCAGCGCCACCGATACGGTGTCGTAGTTCGGCGCCGCGCCGCCGCGCAGCACGATGTGGGCGTAGCGGTTGCCCTTGGTATAGGTCAGCGCGCAGCGCCCTTCCGGGTCGATGCCGAGGAAGGCGTGCGGCTGGGATACGGACAGGAGGGCGTTGATCGCCACGGCGCGATTGCCGTCGGTGCCGTTCTTGATGCCCACCGGCATGGAAAGGCCGCTCGCCATCTCGCGGTGCGTCTGCGACTCCGTGGTGCGCGCGCCGATGGCGCTCCACGAAATGAGGTCGGCGAGGTACTGCGGCGTGATGGGGTCGAGCGCCTCGGTGGCGCACGGCAGCCCGAGCTCGTTCAGGTCGATGAGGAGCTTGCGCGCGATGCGCAGCCCCTTCTCGATGTGGAAGGAGTCGTCGAGGTCGGGGTCGTTTATGAGCCCCTTCCAGCCGACGGTCGTGCGCGGCTTCTCGAAGTACACCCGCATCACGAGGAGCAGCTTGTCCCCGACCTCGCGCGCCAGCGCGGCGAGCCGGCGCCCGTAGTCGAGTGCCGCCTGCGGATCGTGGATCGAGCAGGGGCCGATGACGACGAACAGGCGCGCATCCTTGCGCTCGAGGATGCGCTTGATCGCCTCCCGGCCGGCGAGCACGTTGCGCCGCGCCGCCTCCGAGAGCGGCAGCTCCTCGTGCAAGGCCTCCGGCGAGACGAGCTGTGCCTGGCTGACGACATTCAGGTCGTCGATCTGCGGGGTGCGAAACATGGGTTGGCCGATCTTAGCGCAGCGGCGTTGACCGGGATCAAACCAGCCACCCGGTGCGCCGCTAGCCTTGCGGCAAGGAGATCCCATGGGCACCAGCCTCAATCTTTCCGGCGGGCTTTCGCTGCTGCGCGATCCGGCGCTGAACAAAGGCACCGCCTTCACCGAGCGCGAGCGCGAGCTGCTCGGCCTGCGCGGCCTGCTGCCGGCGCACGTGCTTTCGCAGGACGAGCAGGCGCAGCGCACGCTCGACCACATCCGCTCGCAGCCGACCGACCTCGACAAGTTCATCGCGCTCACCGCGCTGCACGACCGCAACGAAGCGCTCTTCTTCCGCGTCCTTTGCGACCACATCGAGGAGATGCAGCCGATCGTCTATACGCCGACGGTCGGCCTCGCCTGCCAGAACTTCGGCCGCATCTTCCAGCGCCCGCGGGGCCTGTTCATCGGCGCCAACGACCGCGGCCGCGTGCGCCAGGTGCTGCGCAACTGGCCCTACATGCCGGCGATCATCGTCGTCACCGACGGCGAGCGCATCCTCGGCCTGGGCGACCTCGGCGCGAACGGCATGGGCATCCCCGTCGGCAAGCTTTGCCTCTATACGGCGTGCGCCGGCATCCATCCGAGCGTCACGCTGCCGGTGATGCTCGACGTCGGCACCGACAACGAGGCGCTGCTGAAGGAGCCCTACTACATCGGGCTGCGCCAGCACCGCCTGCGCGGCGCGGGATACGACGAGCTCCTCGAGGAGTTCATGAACGCGGCGCAGGAAATCTTTCCCGGCGTGCTCATCCAGTTCGAGGACTTCGCCAACCGCAACGCGTTCCGCCTGCTGCAGAAGTATCGCGAGCGGTGCGCCACCTTCAACGACGACATCCAGGGCACGGCGGCGGTGGCGCTCTCCGGCCTGCTCTCGGCGCTGCG
>DATDCR010000140.1:0-2910 GCA_036524215.1 Burkholderiales bacterium | reverse complement strand
GCGTGGCAGATCCTCGCGCTCAACACCGAGAAGGCGCATAACCTGCGCGACAAGTCGCTCGAGGTGATCCGCATCTACCGCAACCTGATCGACGAGGAAGGCAGGAAGTCGGAGAGGGACGTCTCCTACTATCTGGAAGAGCCCTCGTTCGTCACGATGGGGCTTTGCTACGAGAAGAATCCGCGCTTCAGCGGCGCGGTGTACAACTCCTTCGTTCGCCGCCTGACCGAGTTCTCCGACCAGCCGCTCGGGAAATCGCTCAAGGAACACGAGAAGACCGCCGACATGCTGCTCGAGCTCGACGAGCGCGTGAACGAAGTCGTGAAGAAGCTGAAGGCGAAAGGCTTCGTCAGCCCGTACCTGAAGTCCTTCGTCATCGGGCGAAGCAATCCGCTGCGCTTCATGAAGGAGCCGCCCGAGCTGCACGACCTCATCCGGACGATCCGCGGCAAGGTGGATCGCTTCAACGTCGACAAGGTAAAGCAGGAAGATATCGTCGCCTCTGGCGGCGGCGCACCCGACGAAGACTAATTCGGGGACAGAGCCCTAACTCGGCCGGGCTACGTCCCTAGACAAGTTAGGGCTCTGTCCCCGAATTACTTTTCCCGCGGGAGGGGGATCTTGGGCGACCAGGCGAGCCATTCCTTCTTTGGCTCGTCGTAAAGGAAGAAGACGGTGCCGGGCTTGGCGCGGGCGGTGCCGGGCGGGGTGGCGAACTCGATGCCTCCGTTAATGAAGGCGCGCAGCGACTCGAACTGCACCTCCATCCCTTTCAGGAGGCCACCCTTCACGTTCACGCCGCTCACGTCCCAGAAGGCCGAGCCCTCCCGCACGAGCGAGGTGTAGCGCGGGTAGATGACGACGTAGATGTCGGCCGAGAGCGCGTTCGGCGCGAGATCGAGCTTGTGCACGACGCCGACCTCGACGCCGCGGTAATACACCGGCGCATCGACGCGCATCTTGGGCCGCGCCGCGCGCAGCACGATGCGCAGCCCGCCCTCGACGCTCGAAGGCGGCGTCTCGACACCGGCGAATTCGCTCTGGTAGGCGGCGTCGGGCTTGCCCGGCACGACATTGATCTCCGGGCCGGAAAGCACGGTGGTGAGCCCGGTGATCTGGCCGAAGCCGACGCGCGGCCGCACGATCCAGAACTGGCTGCCTTCGCGCGCGATGCCGGAGCCGGACTTGTTCAACCGGATGCGCACCACCGCGTGCTTCTCGTCCTTGGCGAGAGAGACACCGGTCACCTCGCCCACCTGCACGCCGCGATAGCGCACCGGCGTCTGGCCGACGCGCAGCCAGCCGCCGTCGTTGAACGTGACGGTGATCTGCGGCCCGTAGTCCTGCATGCGGTAATAGACGAGGTACGCCGCCACCGCGATCGCCATCACCGGCACGAGCCAGATCAGCCGGAACACGCGCCGGCGCCGCACCCGCGCCTTGGGGATCTCGTCGCCGGTCATTCACGGTTCCAGATGGTTTTGGGATCGAAGCTCTGCGACGCCAGCATCGTCAGCACCACCACGAAGGCGAAGGCGACCAGGCCAGGCCCCGGAATCACGCGGCCGAGGTCGCCGAGCTTCACCAGCGCGACCAGGATGGCGAGGAGGAAGACGTCGAGCATCGCCCACGGCCCGATCGCGTCGATGAACCTGAAGATGTGCGTGCGGCTGCGCAGCCGCCGGCCGTGCCCCCAGCGCACGCTCGCGGAGAGGAAGAGCAGGCCGGTCAGCTTGAGGAGCGGAATCACGATGCTGGCGAGGAACACGATCGCGGCGACGAAGTACTGGCCGTATTGCATGAGACTCACTACGCCGTCCCACACGGTGTTCTCGGAGTAGGTGCCGTACAGGTTCATGCTCAGGATCGGATAGATGTTCGCCGGGACGTAAAGGACCAGCGCGGCGAGCGTGAGCGCGACGGTCGCCTCGCCCCCGCCGCGCGGACGGGTCGCCACCGTCGAGCCGCAGCGGATGCACTCCGCGGTGGTCCCCGGGACGAGCGGCTCCACGCGCTGGGTGAGCCCGCAGGTGTCGCAGGAGAGGACGATTTCAGCGGCCGGCATGGGCATTTCGACCGTTTGGCGCCGTGCCCGGTTCCTGTCTATAGTGGCCGGCATCCGAAAGGAACCCTCCATGACACGAGTAATGATCGTTGTAGCCACTTTGCTACTGGGCGGCTGCGGCTATAACAGCCTGCAGTCCTCCGACGAGCAGGTGAAAGCCGCCTGGTCGGAGGTGGTCAACCAGTACCAGCGCCGCGCCGACCTGATCCCGAACCTGGTCAACACCGTGAAAGGCTTCGCCCAGCAGGAAAAGGACGTGCTGATCGGCGTCACCGAGGCGCGCGCCAAGGCCACCTCGATCCAGGTCAACCCGCAGTCGGTCGACGACGCGCAGAAGGTGCAGCAGTACATGCAGGCGCAGCGCGAAGTCGGCGGCGCGCTGTCGCGCCTGCTCGCGGTGGCCGAGAACTATCCGCAGCTCAAGTCCGACGCCAACTTCCGCGAGCTGCAGGCGCAGCTCGAAGGCACGGAGAACCGCATCACGGTCGCGCGCCAGCGCTTCATCAAGGCGACGCAGGAGTTCAACACCATGGTGCGCCAGTTCCCGGTCAACCTCACGGCGATGCTGTTCGGCTTCAAGCCGAAGCCGCAGTTCACGGTCGAGGACGAGAAAGCGATCGCCAAGCCCCCGACGGTCGACTTCGGCACCCCGGCGAAGAAGTGAGCAGATGACCGGCGAAGAAGTGGGCAGATGACCGATTGCCGCCCCCCTGTTAAGGGGGGAAGCGAGCTTGCGAGCGGGGGGTTTTGCTTTACCGAACACCCAACCCCCCATTCGCCTGCGGCTCATGCCCCCCTTAACAGGGGGGCGGCAATAGCGCTGTTCCGATTTCGCCTGTTCCTAT
>DATDCR010000139.1:0-4202 GCA_036524215.1 Burkholderiales bacterium | reverse complement strand
GCCGACGGTGCGCTGCTTCCAGATGCGGTTCTCGGTGAGCAGGCCCTCGTAGTCGTCGACGTACTTCGGAAAGCGCTGCGTGAAGTCCTCGAGGAAGTCGAGCAGCGATCCCTGGCGCGCCTTGTTCAGCTCCTCGAGGTCCCGCTTGCTGCGGAACTTCGACGGCTGGTACTGCGGCATGCGGTCCGGCAGGTCGCGGTAGACGCCGCCCGGCCGGTAGTACGCCGCGTGCATGCGCGCGCCCGACACGGCCTCGTAGGCGTCCATCAGGTCCTCGCGCTCGCGGAAGCAGTACAGGAACACGGTCATCGCGCCGCAATCGAGCCCGTGGGCGCCGAGCCACAGCTCGTGGTTCAGGATGCGCGTGATCTCGTCGAACATGACGCGGATGTACTTGGCGCGCTCCGGAATCTCGATGCCGAGCAGCTTCTCGACCGCCAGCACGTACGCGTGCTCGTTGCACATCATGGACATGTAGTCGAGCCGGTCCATGTACGGCACGGTCTGCAGGAAGGTCTTGTGCTCGGCGAGCTTCTCGGTGGCACGGTGCAGGAGCCCGATGTGCGGGTCCGCGCGCTCGATCACCTCGCCGTCGAGCTCGAGCACCAGGCGCAGCACGCCATGCGCCGCCGGGTGCTGGGGCCCGAAGTTCAACGTGTAGTTGCGGATCTCGGCCATTATTTTTCGTGCGCGTAGTTCGGTTCACGCACGATGCGCGGCGTGACCTCGCGCGGATCGATGGTGACCGGCTGGTAGACGACGCGCTTCTGCTCCGGGTCGTAGCGCATCTCGACGTAGCCCGAGAGCGGGAAATCCTTGCGGAACGGATGGCCGACGAAGCCGTAGTCGGTGAGGATGCGGCGCAGGTCCGGATGGCCTTCGAAGACGATGCCGTAGAGATCGAAGGCCTCGCGCTCGAACCAGTTCGCGACCGGCCACACGTCGACGATCGAGGGCAGGACGGGGAACTCGTCGTCGGGGCAGAAGGCCCGCACGCGCAGGCGCACGTTGTGGCGCACCGAAATAAGATGCGACACCGCGGCAAAGCGCGGTCCCTCGAGGGGCCGATCGCCGTACGCGGCGTAGTCGATGCCGCAGAGGTCGGTGAGCTGCTCGAAGCCGAGCTCGTCGCGCAGCCTGGTCATCGCCGCGACGTAGGCGGCCGCCGGCACCACGATGGTGATCTCGTTCAGCCGTTCCTTCGGCTCGAAGCCCGCCTGGGTGAGTGCGTCGAAAAGCTTCTGCGTCCTGGGCGTCATTAGCGGGCGATGGTGCTGGTTCTTTTGATCTTGTTCTGCAGCTGCACGAGTCCGTAGAGCAGCGCTTCGGCCGTCGGCGGGCAGCCCGGCACGTAGATGTCGACCGGCACGATGCGATCGCAGCCGCGTACGACGGAATACGAGTAGTGGTAGTAGCCGCCGCCGTTGGCGCAGGAGCCCATCGACACCACCCACTTCGGCTCGGGCATCTGGTCGTAGACCTTGCGCAGCGCCGGCGCCATCTTGTTGCACAGTGTGCCGGCGACGATCATCACGTCGGACTGGCGCGGGCTCGGCCGGAACACGATGCCGAAGCGGTCGAGGTCATAGCGCGCCGCGCCGGCCTGCATCATCTCGACCGCGCAGCACGCCAGGCCGAAGGTCATGGGCCAGAGCGATCCAGTGCGCGTCCAGTTGATGACGTTGTCGATGGTCGTCGTCGTGAAGCCCCGCTCGAGGACGCCTTCTATTCCCATTCCAATGCACCTTTCATCCACTCGTAGACGAAACCCACGGTCAGGATCGCCAGGAACAGCATCATCGAAAGAAAGCCGGCCAGGCCGATGTCGTTGACGACGACCGCCCAGGGGAAGAGGAAGGCGATCTCGAGGTCGAACAGGATGAAGAGGATCGCCACGAGGTAGTAGCGCACATCGAACTTCATGCGCGCGTCCTCGAATGCCTCGAAGCCGCACTCGTACGGCGACGATTTCTCGGCATCCGGACGGCTCGGCGCGATCACCTTGCCGGCGATCATGGCACCCACGCCGACGCCTACGCCGACGAGGATGAACAGCAGAATTGGAAAGTATTCTGCGAGCATGAATTTCTGGTGCCCACGAGCAGACTCGAACTGCTACGGCTTTTTAGGCCACTAGCCCCTCAAGCTAGCGTGTCTACCAATTTCACCACGTGGGCGCGCTGTCTCCTCGATTATCCCCTAAAAGAATCCCCTGAAATCATTGTGGTACCTGCTTGTCCTTCGGTTGCTCAACGGGTGCCGCGCCCTGCGGCTCAGCCGCCGGCTTCGGCGTATCCGCTGCCGGTTTCTGCGCCGGCGCCGGCACCTGTTCCTGCCGCTGGCGGATCACGTCGATGACGCCGCCGCCTTCGGCCGCCGGCCGCCGCGTCGCGGTGTAAGCGAGCGCGAGGCTGAGCAGGAAGAAGACTGCGGCGAGGACCGCCGTGGTGCGCGAAAGAAAATTGGCCGAGCCGGTGGCGCCGAACAGGCTGCCCGAGGCGCCGCCGCCGAATCCCGATCCCATGTCCGCGCCCTTGCCGTGCTGAAGCAGCACCAGGCCGATGATCGCCAGCGCGACCAGCACGTGAAGCACGATGAGTACGCTCGTCAACATATTCCCGTAATGACCCCTAGTTTCTTGCTGCGTCGGCTGCCCGCAGGATGGCTAGAAAATCGTCCGCTACCAAAGATGCGCCGCCGATCAATCCGCCATCGACGTCCGGCATCGCGAAAATCTGCGCCGCGTTCTGCGGCTTGACGCTGCCGCCGTACAGGATGAGGGTGTCCGCAGAAACCTTCTTCCTGAGAACGGCATGCACGCCCTGCGCCTGTTCCGGCGTCGCGTTGCGCCCGGTGCCGATCGCCCAGACAGGTTCATAAGCGAGCACGGCGTTTCCGAAGTTGACCTTGGTCAAGACCGCGTCGAGTTGACGCGCGACAACGTCGTCTGTTTTGCCCGCCTCGCGCTCGGCGAGCGTTTCGCCCACGCAAAGGATCGGCGTGAGGCCCGCGGCGCTCGCGGCGGAGAACTTCGCGGCCACTTGCGCATCCGTCTCGGCGTAGAGCTGGCGGCGTTCCGAGTGCCCGACGATGGCGTAGCGGCAACCGAACTCGGCGAGCATCGCGGCGGAGACTTCGCCGGTGTAGGCGCCTTGCGCATGCTCGCTCACGTTCTGCGCGCCCCACGCGACGGCGCTGCCGCGCAACTGCTCGGCGACTTGCGCGAGATAGGGAAATGGCGGGCAGACGGCGCATTGCGCCTTGAAACTGCCCGCGTGCCCGGCGATCGCCGCCAGGAGCGCCCGGTTGGATTCGCGGCTGCCGTACATCTTCCAGTTGCCGGCAACCAACCGGGTGCGTGCCATGCGGCTGAATTTTACTGCATTGCAGCGTGAATCATAAGTAGCCGAGCGCCCGCGGCACGAAAAGAACGATTTCCGGGACGAAAGTCAGCACCAGAAGCATGGCCGTCATGGCGCCAACCAGCCAGAGGCACCAGCCGATGGTCGACTCCATCGTGATGCCAGCCAGGCGACAGGTCACCATCAGGTTGACCGCCGTCGGCGGCGTGAACTGGCCGATCGCCACGTTGATCGTGACGATGATGCCGAGCCAGACGAGGTTCCAGTTGTAGGCCTGCGCCACCGGCACGAGGAACGGCAGGAAGACGAAGTAGGTTGCGGTCGCATCGAGAGCCGTCCCCGCGATGAGCAGCATCAGCGTGATGCCCAGAAGCACCAGCGTCTCGCTCGTGTGCGTGTGCGTGAGCCAGCGAGCGAATTCATTGAAGATGCCGACCGTGTCGACGGCCCAGCCGAAAAGCGCCGCCAGTCCCACCATGAAGAGGATCACCGCCGAGACCTCCGCCGATTCGGCGAGCAGATCCCACACCGAGCGCAGCGTCATCGACCCGTAGATGACTACGCCCACCACCAGGCCGTAAGCGACGGCGACCACGGCCGCTTCGGTCGGCGTGAAGAGCCCTGAGCGCATGCCGCCGAGGATGATCACCGGGGCGAGCAGTCCCCAGCCTGCCTCTTTCAGGCTCGGCCAGAAAGGCGGCGCGGGCTCGGCGTCGGCGGCGCCCCATCCATAGATCTTGGAAAAAACCAGTGCGGCGACGATCAGCGAGATGCCGGACAACAGGCCGGGGATCAGGCCTGCGGCGAAGAGCGCCTGCACGCTCGCCTGCGGCACCAGCA
>DATDCR010000138.1:0-10499 GCA_036524215.1 Burkholderiales bacterium | reverse complement strand
GTTCTGCTTCAGCGCGGGGTTCTGGGCTTCCTTGCGCAGGAAGCAGTTGCCGACCGCCAGGGTCTCGATCTGCGTGCCCATGAAGCAGCGGAACGCGTCCTCCGGGCTGCCGACGATCGGCTCGCCGCGCACGTTGAAGCTGGTGTTGACGAGGACCGGGCAGCCGGTCTTTTCCTTGAAGGACGAAAGGAGATCGTAGAAGCGCGGATTGGTCTCCTTGTGCACGGTCTGCACGCGCGCCGAGTAGTCGACGTGCGTGACCGCGGGAATGGACGAGCGCGGCACGTTCAGCTTGTCGATGCCGAAGAGCTTCTTCTCCTCGTCCGTCATCGCGATGCGATGCTCTTGCGCAACGTCGGCGACGAGCAGCATGTAGGGGCTTGCCGTCTTCAAGTCGAAAAATCGCTCGGCGTCTTCCGCCAGCACCGCCGGCGCGAAAGGCCGGAACGACTCGCGATACTTGACCTTGAGGTTGAGCTGCTTCTGCATGCTGGGCGAGCGCGCGTCGCCGAGGATCGAGCGCGCGCCGAGCGCACGCGGGCCGAACTCCATGCGGCCCTGGAACCAGCCGAGCGCGCTGCCGTGCGCCAGCGCGTCGGCGCAGGCCTCGATCAGCTTTCCATCTTCGTGGACCTCGAACACGGCGCCGGCCGCGCGCAGCCGCCGCGCGATCTCGTCGTTCGTGAACTGCGGCCCGAGGTAGCCGCCGCGCATCCCATCCATCGAGTCATTGACGGTACGAGGCCGTTGGGCATGCAGGTGGTACGCCACCTGTGCCGCGCCGAGCGCGCCGCCGGCATCGCCGGCCGCGGGCTGCAGCCAGAGCCGCTCGAAGCAACCGTCGCGCAGGAGCTTGCCGTTCGCGACGCAGTTGAGCGCGACGCCGCCGGCGAGGCAAAGGTTCTTCTCGCCCGTCTCCTTCGCCACGCCGCGCGCGAGCTTGGTCACCACTTCCTCGGTGACCGCCTGGATCGACGCCGCGAGATCCATCTCGCGCTGCGTGAGCTGGTCCTCGGGCTTGCGCGCCGAGCCGCCGAAGAGCTGGTCGAACTTCGCATTGGTCATGCGAAGGCCGGTGCAGTAGTCGAAGTAGTCGAGGTTCAGCCGGAAGCTGCCGTCGTCCTTGATGTCGATCAGCTTCTCCTTGATCAAGGAAACGAAACGGGGCTCGCCATAGGGCGCGAGGCCCATCACCTTGTACTCGCCGGAATTGACCCTGAAGCCGGTGTAGTAGGTGAAGGCGGAGTAAAGCAGGCCGAGCGAGTGCGGGAAGTGGATCTCCTTCACCACGCGCAGCTCGCGGCCGCGACCGAGCGCCACCGAGGTGGTGGTCCACTCGCCGACCCCGTCCATGGTGAGCACCGCCGCGCTCTCGAAGGGCGACGGGTAGTACGCGCTCGCCGCGTGGCTGAGATGGTGCTCCGAGAAAAGCAGGCGCTTCTCCCAGTCGATGCCCGGCTGCATCGTCTTCAGCTCGTTCAGGAGCGTGCCGCGCTGGAAGAGCTTGTCCTTCACCCACACCGGCAATGCCGTGCGAAACGACGAGAAGCCGCGCGGCGCGAAGGCGAGGTAGGTCTCCAGCAGCCGCTCGAACTTCAGGAACGGCTTGTCGTAGAAGGCGACGAAGTCGAGCTCGGAGGCGCGCGTGCCGGTCGCCTCGAGGCAGGCGCGGATCGCGTGGTGCGGGAAGCTCGAGTCGTGCTTCTTGCGCGTGAAGCGCTCTTCCTGCGCCGCCGCGATCACCTGGCCGTCGCGCAGCAGCGCCGCCGCGGCGTCGTGGTAGTACGCCGAGATGCCGAGAACGATCATTGGAAGACGACGCTCAGAACAGCGTGTAGATGAACGGCGCCACCACCGAGCCCTGCGCGAGCACCAGCAGCCCGCCGACCAGCACGGTGACGAGGATCACGGGCAGCAGCCAGAGCTTGCGCCGCGCGCCCAGGAACTTCCACATTTGAACGACCAGGTCCATGGCGATCCTCAGTAGAGATTGCCGAAGCTGTCATCGGCCGGACCCGGCGGGTCGCGGCGCTTCCAGTACGTCGGCGCGCCCGGCGCGTAGCTGCGCTCGAGCGCGTCGCGGCCGGCGATGCGCATGACGAGCGCGACCGGCGTGAAGACGACGAAGAAGATCACGCCCATCACGATCGGGCTCACCACCATGTTGAGAAGCTCGCCGAGCTTCATCCACGCGCGCTTGAGCGGCGCCAGCCACTGCGCACGGGTGAGCGTGATCACGGCGAGCACCGCGGCGACCCCGATCATCCACGGGTGATAGAGCGCGCCGAAGAGCAGGAACAGCGCGGCAAAGGTCCAGCCGAACTTGCGGTCGGACGGCATCAGGACGGTGGTGGTCATGGCTCCGGGGAAAATAGCGCGGCGCACTCGCCGCTGTCGTCGAACGGGTCCGGTCCGGCCGGACTATGTCGGGAAATCGGGATCGGGCAACGACTTGCCCCTGGCGGGGACTTTCACCGGATGGGTGCCTGGGCCCGATTTCCAGCCGAGCGCTTCGTAGGCCGCGAGGAGCTTCGGCACTTCATGGCGCCACTCGAGCTCGTCCAGCACGCGCCGGCGCCCGAGCTCGCCCATCTGCCGGCGGCGCTCCGGATCGTCGAGCAAGGCGATGATCTTCTCCGCCATGTCCACGGCATCGTTGCGCCGCGCGTACAGCGAGGCGGCCTGCGCGGAGTAGCGGCCTTCGGCGAGGTCGAACTGCACGATCGGCTTGCCGAGCGCCATGTACTCCATGATCTTGTTCATGGTCGAGATGTCGTTCATCTCGGTCGCGATGTCGGGATTCACGCAGACGTCGGCCGTGTTCAGCATGGCGAGCAGATCGCTGTCGGGCACGCGCCCGGTGAAGGTGACGTACTCGGCGATGCCGAGCTCCCGGGCGAGGGCCTGCATCTCGCCGAGCGAAGTGCCGCCGCCGACGAGGCCGAAATGGACATCGGTTCTCTTCAGGTCGAGCACGATGTGGCGCGCCGCCTGCAAGAGGTAGTCGATGCCTTCCTGGCGGCCCATCACGCCGACGTAGCCGACCAGGTGCTTGCGCCCCTTCTTCAGGTGCTGCAGCGGGGGGAAGACCTTGAGGCGCTCGAGGCTCGGCCCGCTGCGCACCACGAACACGCGCCCGGGCGCCATGCCGCCGCGCTCGAGGGCGATGCGGCGGTAGGACTCGTTGGTGGCGATCGAGACGTCCGCGGTCTTGAAGGTCAGGCGCTCGAGCAGCAGCATCAGGCGGTAGAAGAAGTCCCGGCGGCCGAACTTGGCGACGTAGAGCTCGGGATTGGCGTCGTGGTGGTCGAAGAGGAATTTCTTGCCGAACAGCTTGTAGAAGCCGCCGATCAGGAAAAAGAGATCCGGCGGGTTGCAGGCGTGCACGACGTCGAAGCCCCGCTGGAAGAGGACTTTGAGGCTCAGCAGGAAGGTCCGGATGAGCGCCGCACCATATTCCAGCGCATAGCCGAGCGCGCCCTCGGCCTCGGTCGGCAGGTCGTAGCGCCAGATGTGGATGCCGTCGATCGCGGCGAACTTCTCCTCGCAGCCGCGCCCCGTCGGGCAGATGATCGAGACGGTGTAGCCCGCGTCGCGCAGCGCGCACGCCTCCTGCCACACCCGCCGGTCAAACGGGGACGGGAGATTCTCGACGAGGATCAGGACGCGCCTTGCTTTCATTCGCTTTCAGGTAGCTCCATTCGACATGCAGGGTGACGAAGCCGGCGGCGCCCTGCGCGACGGACTCCGGGTCGCCGCACACCCACAGCGTCGCGGGCTGGCCGGAGAGCGCGTCCCAGTTCACCGACTTGAACCCGTTCCATGCGTTCTCGTAGCTCGTGCCGTCGCCCGCGCCGTAGGGCGTGTCCCTGTCCGGCCGGACGTAGAAGATCCTCATTACTTCGTGGCGGCGATGCGGAACCGGTCGTCGAGGGCGATGGCGAGCAGGTACGGCACGCGAACCGCGCCGACGTAGAAGCAGACTTTGGAAAAGCCGGCGTCGAGGAACGCGCAGCGCAGCTCCGCCGCCGGACCCTGCGAGCTGGTGAAGTACACGCCGCCGACGCGCAGCGCATGGCAGATGCTCGGCAGCTGCGAGATGACGAGCTGCCGGCTGAACGCGAGGTCGACGCTCTCCGGCGCGAGCGGCACGCGCACGCCGTCGAACGGCAGGCGCACCAGGTTCGGCGGGCCGCCGAGGCGCCCCATCAGGTCCTCCGACATGTCGAGCGCGTAGACGCGGTCGGCATAGCCGGCCACGCGGCGCGCGAGGGCGCAGTCGCCGGCGCCGACTTCCAGATAGCTCGAGCTCAGGTCGAGGTGCGGGCGCAGCGCGCGCAGCTCGCGCTCGGCATCGCGCTCGCGCCGCGCAAACCCCTCGGCGTCGAAGCGCGCGCCGGAGGCGGTGGTGGTTACCAGCATATGCCCTCGTAGATGCCGGCGATGGTGCGCGAGTCGGACACGCGCACGAAGTCGATGATCGTCTGCCCGTCGCCGATGCGCTTCGGGATGTCGGCGAACTCGGGCGCGCCGTTGCCGATGACGATGGTCTGGGCGTGGCCGAGCACATCGTCGATGGTCGGCACCATCAGCCGCGAGATGTGCGGGATCTTGTTCAGGATGTAGTCGCGGTTCGCGCCGTGCAGGCAGGCGAGGCTCACGTTGCGGTCATACACGCGCAGGTCGTAGCCCTTGCCGATCAGGCGCTCGGTGAGCTCGACCATCGGGCTCTCGCGCAGGTCGTCGGTGCCGGCCTTGAAGGAGAAGCCGAGGATGCCGACTTTCTTGTTTGCCTTCTCGACCACCGCCTGCACGCCGCGCTCGATCTGGAGCTGATTGGACGGCAGCACCGCGCCGAGGATCGGCAGCTGCACGTCGAGCGTCTTCGCCTTGTACAGCAGCGCGCGCAGGTCCTTCGGCAGGCAGGAGCCGCCGAAGGCGAAGCCGGGCTTCAGGTAGTACGGCGAGAGGTTGAGCTTCTGGTCCTGGCAGAAGATCTCCATCACCTTGTGCGCGTCGACGCCCAGCGCCTTGCACACGCTGCCGATCTCGTTGGCGAAGCCGACCTTGAGCGCGTGCCAGCAGTTGTCGGCGTACTTCACCATCTCCGCGGTCTCGATGTCGGTGCGGATCATCGGCCCGGGGAGCTTGCCGTAGAGGTTGGCGAGCACGTCGCCGCTCGCCTTGTTCACCTCGCCGATCACGGTCTTCGGCGGATGGTAGTAGTCGTGCACCGCCGTGCCTTCGCGCAGGAACTCGGGGTTGATGCAGACGCCGAACTCTTCCCCCGCCCGCTTGCCCGAATGCTTCTCCAGGATGGGAATCACCACCTCGCGCATCGTGCCGGGCAGCATCGTGCTGCGCATGACGATCACCGGCGCGCCGCCGTGCGACGCGAGCGTCTTGCCGATCTGCTCGCACACGCGCTTCACGTACCTCAGGTCGATGCCGCCGTTCGCCTGGCTCGGCGTGCCGACGCACACCAGCGCGAGGTCGCTCGCGCGCACCGCTTCCTCGACCGCGGTCGAGGCGCGCAGCCGCCCGGCGTTCACCTGCTCGGCGATGATCTCGCCGATGTCCTTCTCGATGATCGGCGAGCGGCCTTCGTTGATGAGCTCGACCTTCGCGCGCTCCGGATCGACGCCGATGACTTCGTGGCCTTCCTTTGCCAACAGGCCAGCGGATACGGCGCCGACGTATCCGAGACCCAACACGCAGATTTTCATAGCGCGAAGGATGCGTGAATTTGTTTGAGCCCACAGCCGGAGCGCACGCGATGTTTGTAGTCCGCCCGGGGTGACGCAAAGGCCCGACTTTTCCGCAGCTTGCGCGTGTATTCGCGGCGCGTGATCGGCCGCCGGAAAACGCAATAGGCAGTACGGCGGGCGGCAAGGCGCGAGCGCGCACCGGCCGCGTAGCATTTCGTGATTCATTCGGCGTATGCCGACGGCATGCGCCTTGCGCGCATGCGGCGCATGGCGACCCAGCAATCACGCAAGCCCGCGGGCATCCTCTCGATCGACATCGGCGGCTCGAACGTGAAGCTGCTCGCGAGCGGCGAGACCAAGCCGCGCAAGTTTCCCTCGGGGCGCGGGCTCGCGCCGGCGAAGATGGTGCAGGACGCCAAGGCGGCGGCGCACGGCTGGCAGTACAGCGCCGTTTCGATCGGCTACCCGGGCCGCGTCGGCGCCCATGGCCCGCTCAGCGAGCCGGGCAACCTGGGCGCGGGCTGGGTCGGCTTCGACTTCGCCGCCGCGTTCGGCTGCCCGGTGCGCATCACCAACGATGCCGCGATGCAGGCGCTCGGCAGCTACGACGGCGGCCGCATGCTGTTCATCGGCCTGGGCACCGGCGTCGGCTCGGTCCTCATCCACCACCACTCCCTCATCCCGCTCGAGCTCGGCGAGCTGTGCTACAAGCGCGGCCGCACGCTGAGCAGCCGGCTGGGCAAGGAAACCCGAAAGAAGGTCGGCGGCAAGAAGTGGCGCGAGCGCGTGCTCGACATCCTGCCTTCGCTGCAGCGCGCCTTCATGGCCGACTACCTCGTCCTCGGCGGCGGCGGCGCCAAGCATGTCGGCGAGCCTTTGCCGCCCAACGTGCGCCTGGGCCACAACCTCACCGCCTTCCGCGGCGGCTATCGGCTGTGGGGCATCGAGGACGCGCCGACGCAGAAGACGAACGGCGAGCACGCCGCGCCGGCCGAGGGCGCTGCCGAATGGCGGCTGCTCTGAGCGCGCCCGCGTTCGGGAAGCGCGGCGCGGTAGACAAATCCGCCCCGACTGTTGCTCCATACGCGCGTGATGATTCCAACCACAGAAAACGAAAGCGACCTCCTCCAGGACTGGGCCATCGAGCTGGGATGCAGCGAGGAAGAGCTGCGTTCTGCGATGGGGGAAGCCGGCCGGATCTGCTTCGAGCGCTCCGCAGCCGAGCAGTTCGAGCTGGACCTCGGCGCCCCGGCCTGAAAGAGACGATCTACACGCGCGCGCTGGTCCAGGCTGCCGAGGCGCACGGCAGCACGCAAGCCCTGGCGAGCCTGCTTCGCGTGCCCGACAACACGCTGCATCGCTGGATGGCCGGCAGCGCGCAGATGCCGCTGCGCGCCTTCCTCAAGCTGGTCGAGCTGCTCGCCGAAATCGAGAAGGCCGGCGGCGAGGGCTCGGGCGCCTCGCCGCGTGCGCAGGGCGAGCCGCTCACGTTCGCGATGGGCGAGCTCCTCGCGCGCTGCTCGCGCTGCGACAGCACCGAATTCGTCCCCGCCGCCGCCGGGCCGCTGAAATATACGAGCGAGCTCGCGTGCCGCCAGTGCGCGGAGCGCGTCTTGCACGGCAAGCTCATCGCCCAGCTCGCGAAGGACGCGGTGCACCAGTCGCGTGCCATGGCCGCGGCGCGGAAGAAGCGGCAGGCGGCCACGCGGACGCGCCTGAAGCGAGTCGCCTGAGCCGGCCTTTGGTGCCGCGAGAGATGGACGAGCTGCAGACGGTCTGGCTGGGCCTGAAGGCGCACATCGAGCAGCTCGCGGCCGAGCGGCAGCAATATCTCGAAGTGTTCGAGCAGGCGCCCGACGCGTACCTCGTGACGAACGCCGAGGGCACGATCGTCGAAGTGAACGGCGCGGCCGTCGACCTCCTGCAGCGGCGCAAGGCCCAGGTGCGCGGCCGTCCCCTGCCGGTGTTCATCGCGCCCGAGCGCCGTCCCGGCTTTCGCAGCCGGCTCGCGCGTCTCGCGGCGGGCGACCGGGCGGCGGACAGGCGCTGGCGCAGCCTGCTCGACTCGCGCGGCGTGCGCATCGAGGTGAGCGTGACCGCGCGCGTCATCCAGCCGCCGGGCGGCGGCATCTGCTGGCTGCTGCAGCCGGCGGCCTGAGCGTCCGCGTGGCCGGCAAGCCGCCCGAATGGCTCGCCACGACGGTGGGCGCCGTGCGCGAGCTCATGATGCGGCGGCTCGAGGCCGCCTCGCTCGACGATCAATCCAGGCGCGAGACCGAGAGGGCGCTCGAGGAGCTCGACGTGATGTGGGAGGAGCTGCAGGGCCAGGCGGCGCAGCTCGCGCGCGAGAACGAGCGCTATGCGCAATTCTTCGAGTTCGCGCCCGACGCCTATCTCATCAGCGATGCCGGCGGCAACATCCGCGAGGCCAACCAGGCGGCGCTCGAGCTCTTCAGGGCGGCGCGCGGCGACCTCGTCGGGCGCTCGCTCGACGGCCTCATCGCCGACGACGAGCGTGCTGCTTTTCTGACGCGCTCGCTCGGCGTCATGATCGGCAGCGCCGCCGTGGCGCCGCCGTGGCAGGCAAACGTACGCACGCTCGAAGGAAGCACGCTCAGGGTCGAGTTCAGCGTGCGCGCCATCCCGCTCAAGGAGAGCGGCATCGGGGGCGTCTGCTGGCTGCTGCGCCCGGCGCGGTAGCGAGCTAGCGAACCAGCCTTTCGATCGCGGCGAGGTCGAGCGGCCTCGTCAGCGACGCCCGAGCGCGATTTCCGTGCGCAGCGAGGTGGTCTTCGAGAGCTTCGCGCGCCACACGAGGGTGATCGTCGGCTGGCGCCGGTCGAACGCGCGCGAGATCCATCCGGCGACGGGCGACAGGCTGCCGCGATAGAGCTCGCTCGTGCCGCCGGCGGGCAAGGTGAGGTCGAGGGCGAGGTCATCGCGCGCCACCCGGTAGCCCTGGCCGGCCGGCTCGACGTGGCAGGCCTCCGCGAAGTGGAAGAAGAGCTCGACGTCGTGCTCGTCCGCCATCTCCAGGGTGTCCTCGATCACGAGGCGGCGCTCGCCCTTGCGCAGCTCGAGCAGGCGCCGGTGCTTCACCGGGTCGTCCAGGCGAAGGTAGCCGTCGTGCCAGCCTTCGAAGCAGTCTTTCTCGGCCGAGGAAAGCCACAGGCCGCAGCCCGCGCGCGCCTTCTTCAGCCACAGGAAGTTGCCGCCCTGCTCCGACTGGTCGAGGCCGTCGACGCGCACCGTGTTGTGCGCGGAAGTGCCGCGAAAATAGCAGCGCCAGCTTTCCTGCGTGTGGTAGGCGAAGGTACCGGGATCGACGATGAGCTCCCGGCCGCCGGCCGAGAGGGTGAACGAGAGCGCGTCGGCATGGCCGTGCGCCGCGATCGAGGTATAGCCAAGCGGCCCGGCGTCGACGACGGCGCGGATCTCGCCCGGCGTGTCGAATTCCGTGCCGAGGATGAAGTAGCCGCCTTCGCCGAACGCCTGGCGCAGCGGCAGCCGCGTCGATTGGGCGTCGAGCGCGTCGTAGGTCTCCTGCGCCTGCGGGCCGAGCAGCCAGCGCGCCTTGTCGTCGAGGCGGCCGGCCTTGAGCTTGAAGTCGCCGCGGCGAAAGAGCAGCGCGCCCAGGCCGAGCATCGAGCGGAACGGCGAGAACGCCGGATCGCAATCGAGGCGCACGAGATAGCCGTCGTCCGCATCGCCGATCATCGGCACGTTGCCGCCCGCGTCCATGATCGAGGCGATGAAATCCATCATGGCTTCGATGCGCCCCTCGTAGTCGGCGCAGAACGATTCGCCGTTCGCCCTGCCCGCCAGCAGCGGCAGCAGCAGCATGTCGAGCACGAACTGCTGGTACCAGACGGCCTGCTCGCGGTTCACGCCGTCGGGCGCGTTCTGCGCGAGCGCTTCCCTTTCCAATATCTTTTTCGACACGGCGCTCCATTCCGCCGACTCTGCCCAGCAGGGCCAGGTGACGGCGGCGACATAGAGGCCCGCCGCCTCGCCGATCAGGTGGTTGTTCGCCGACGAGTGGGCCGAGAACCAGTGGCGGATGAAGCGGCAGTGGTGATAGATCGAGTCGAGCCAGCGCTTCTGGAAGTCCGCATCGGGCAGCGGTCCGGCGAGATGCCAGGCTGCCGACCAGTTGACGAGCCGGATCGCCGCCTCGAGCGCGCTCGACCAGTTGGCGCCCTGCCCCGGCGGGCAGGCGATGAACCAGCTGTCCAGCTGCTCGACCAGCGCGTCGCGGTAGCGCCTGTCGCCCGAGAGCGCAAAGGCCTGCGCGAGCGTCACGAGGTGGAGGTGCCGGTTCGGCTCCCACAGGTACTTGATGTCGCCGACCAGGTCCGGGTCGCGGTAGTCGAGCGTCTTGCCGAAGGCGAGCGGCGCCTCGATGCCGGTCTTCGGCTCGCGGTTCCAGCGCGGCGGAAAGCCGATCTGCGCCTCGCGCAGCGCGAAGATGTCGAGCACGCCGTCCGCCATGCGCTGCGCCGCGGCGAGGTAAGGCTTCGGGTCGACGCCCGGGCTGCGATGCAGCCATGGCTTGCCGAGCCTCGAGAGCTCCGCCGCCGGCGCCGCCGCCTTGCGCATGAAAGAGCGCTCGGCGCGAGCCTGCGCGGCGCGCAGCGCGCGATGCGCCACCTCCACCGGCGACATGCAGCGCAGGCGGTTCACATACCAGCGCCAGCTCCTGCTTACGCGTGCGGGGCGCTGGTACTGAGGATCCGGTGCCAGATTTCGAGGTTCAGTAGCGTCCACAGGATTTCTTCGTGATTGCGCCGG